>NZ_RZRP01000305.1:0-6727 GCF_003997795.1 Mesorhizobium sp. M7A.F.Ca.US.005.03.2.1
TTGACCTTGATCGGCTGGGCATCCCCGACCATCGACGATGCCAGGCTGCTGCACATTTTCGGCAAATGGGAGCCGACATCGATCTCGTCGATACCCGCCGAGGTATGGAGATGACGCTGCACTTCAGCCACCGACAGCACCCGCTGATGGGCATCCCTCAGGTGCTGGCGGCTCTCCTCCGAGGAGACCGAGCGCGCCTTCAGCAGCAGGATGCTGGCGATGATCTGCAGGCTGTTGGCAACCCGGTGCTCCATCTCGCGCAGCAGCACATCCTTTTGACGCAGCAGGTCCTCGGTGCGGCCGAAAAGCTCTTCCTTCTCCCGCTCGATGACGCGGCGCGCCGTTATGTCGTTGAAGGCGAGCAGGATGGTGACGGCCGAACTGTGGTCGTAGAGCACCTTGCGCGCGTTGAGCAGCATCGTGCGCTGGCCGATATTGGGGAAATCACACTCGACCTCGAAGCCGTCCATCGCGGTCTTCTCAGGGATGATGGTCTCCAGGAGCAGGCGCAGTGCCGGGATGTCCCATTGGCCGTCGCCGAGCGCATAGAGCAGGGCGCCGTTTGTCTCTTCGGGGTCGACCTTGAAAGTCTGATAGAAGGAGCGGCTGGCCGCCAGCACATGAAACTGCTCATCGAGCACGAGGAAGGGCTCGGCAATCGTGTTGACGATCGCCTGCGCCAGCGTCTGCGCGTCTTCGATATTGGCGATAGGATGGAACAAGGCTTGTGGCCGATCTGGAGGCGCTCTGCCTCCGCTCGGAAACATCGCTATACTATTGCCGGACCTATGTCGCGAAATGAATCGAGCTGACGCATCACCACAAATTGCCCGTCCGGCTTTCCTGTTGGGGCTGGCAAGCGCGTCGTCGGGCTGCCCATGCGCGAAGATGCAACAGTTGCACGCCAGCTAAATATCCTTGATCATGGCAGTGGCAGTGTGGAGGCATCAAGTGGCGGCCAATCGTCGAACCGGCACGCAGCCGTCGGAACCCGGGCTAGCTGGCATACTTTCCGCTGCTAACGTCCACCCGCGCATGGCATTGCCCACCGTCGCTACCATCGTGACGGCGGTGGCTGCGCTATATTTCGGGCGCGAGGTTTTTCTGCCGATCGCCATCGCGCTGCTGCTGACCTTCGCGCTCGCCCCTGTGGTTTCCGTCCTGAAGCGAGCCGGCATTCCCCGCCTTCCCGCCGTCATCGTCAGTGTGCTCGGTGCATTCGCGGCACTTGCCTTGTTCTCCTTTGTTGTCGCCACGCAGGTCAGCGAACTGGCGCAGAATATTTCGCTCTATCAGGCAAACATCCTGACCAAGGTCAGGTCCCTCAAGGAAACCGGCGTCGGCGGAGGGATCGTTGCCAGACTGAGCGGGGTGATCGAGCGCGTCGGCCAGGAGATTGACAGGCAGGAGCCGTCACAGGCCGCCGCGGACAAGCCACGGCGCGAGCCGGTGCCAGTGGAGGTCGTCGCGCGCGAAAAGCCGCTCCAGGTTCTGCAGAATCTGGTCGGCCCGCTGATCAGTCCGCTGGCGTCGGCAGGGTTGATCGTCATCGTCGTCATCTTCATGTTGCTGGAGCGCGAGGACCTGCGCGATCGTTTCATCCGGCTTGTCGGCTATGGCGATCTTCACCGAACCACCGAGGCGCTCCAGGAGGCCGGCAAGCGGGTCGGCCGGTATCTGCTTATGCAGATGGTCGTGAACATCGTCTACGCCATACCGATCACGGTCGGACTGTGGGTTCTGGGCATACCCAATGCACTGCTATGGGGATTGCTGGCGCTGGCACTGCGCTTTGTTCCCTATATCGGCCCGGTCATTGGCGCGCTGCTGCCGTTGTTCCTGGCGCTGGCCGTCGCGCCTGGCTGGTCGCTGGTGCTGTGGACTGCGGGGCTCTTCGTAGCGATGGAGATGATCACAGGCAACGTCATCGAGCCCTGGCTCTACGGCTCGCGGACTGGGCTCTCGCCATTGGCCATCATTGTCGCGGCGATCTTCTGGACCTGGCTCTGGGGGCCATTGGGTCTGGTTTTGTCGACGCCGCTCACGGTCTGCCTCGTCGTACTCGGCAGGCACGTGCCGCAGTTCGAATTCCTCGACGTGCTGTTTGGCAATGAGCCGGTGCTCGAGCCTCATGCCCGGCTCTACCAGCGGCTGCTGGCCAGCGATCCTGAGGAAGCCACCGACCATGCCGAGGAAATTCTGGAGGAAAAATATCTGGTCGAATTCTACGACAAGGTCGCCATTCCGGCGCTTCTGCTCGGCGAGCAGGACCGCATCCGTGGCGTAATGGGCGACCAGCAGCGGCGGCAAGTGGCGGCCAGCGCCCAGATGCTCGTGGCCAATCTCGCCGACAGCGCCCAGGAGGAGGCGGCTGAGGACGATGAGCCGGCCGCGACCGGGGATGCCGGCGCGGATGCGGCAAAAGAGGCGGAGGGAGAGGGTGAGACCGATCCCCAACTGCCCGATGGCACCGACATGTCGGTTCTTTGTGCCGGCGGGCGTGGCGAACTCGACGATGCCGCCGCCGCCATGCTGGCGCAGGTGCTCGAAGTCCAGAGCGCCACTGTGTCGAGGGCGAGCTTCGCCGATATGGAACCGGCGAGCATTCGTCGCCTCGAACTCGACGCTGTCGACACCGTCGTGGTCGGCTTCCTGAACCGGGATTCCGTCAAGCACGCCCGCTTTCTGGTTCGCCGATTGAAGCGCGCCAAGGTCGCTCTGCGGGTGGGCATCATATTCTGGTCGGAGGCCGGCAACGACGACAAGGAGGCGGCCGCCAAGCTGGCCAATGACATCAATGCAGACTTCGTGGCGCATAGCATGGTCGACGCAGTGCGTGGCGCCCTGTCCAGGGGGCCGCCGGTCGCGCTCAAGCTCGCAGCCAAGCGTCGCTTGGGCCGGCGGCCGCCCGTCGCGAAGAAAGCGCCGCTTGCGGTTGCAAGCTGAGGCCGCCAGCGCCCCTTACGTCCAGAAATGGCACACCGTATGGAAGAACAACGGCGCGGCGAAGACCAGGCTATCGGCACGGTCCCTCATGCGGCCACGGCCTTCGATCAGGTGGCCTCAGTCCTTGACGCCCTGATCGTCTTCGAAGCGGCTGGCGTCACCTTCCGCTAGAAGGATTGTCGCCGCGACGGCACCGACCGCCAGCAGGTCATGACGCTCGCCACAGACGAGTTCATCCGCCGGTTCCTGCTCCATGTCTGCCGCGCGAGTTCCATCGCATCCGCCACTATGGCTTGCTCGCAGGCGGCTCTCGCGAGACTGCCTCGCGCTAGCCCGCCACCTGCTCGCGGCTGCGCCTCCGTCACGAACGATCCGCCGGCGGAACCGGACGCCTTCCGCCCGCAGTCCCCGTGCTGCGGCGGGCGTATGATCTAATAGAGGTGTTCGACCGGTGCCGGCAACCGCGCGGACCGCCAAGCCAAACAGCGACAAACCGGGAGAACGACTCATGACCCGGCATGGCCCCGCTTCCTCGTACGACGGCGCCCTGCCGGCGCGGGTCAACGGGAAGGTATGCGCGCCTCCTATGGCGCCGGTCGTCAGGCACGTGAAGCCCGTCGCAATCACCGCAAGAAGCTCTCCGACCTCGCCCAGAAGCCGCATGCTCGACCAGCCATCAGTGCCCCTGCGGGTGTCCGCGATAGACGCCGGCACACCCCGAAACAAAAATCCCCATAGCTCACCGCGCCCGGACCCCGGGTTCCGGCATGAGAGGCTTCGTGCACCCGACGGCACCCGAAACCCTTCAGCATGCCAGTCGTTAAGCAGCTGACCGTCCCCGTGCCGCCGGATCATCCCTTCCACATCATCGATCGGAGAACAGCCTGCACATGCTCGGCGAGATCGAGTTCGCCGCGCGCCTCGATCTCTAAAATATATTGGGCCTTGGCCAGGCGATCCCCTTCCCGAACCGCAGCATAGCTGCAGATGGCGAGCAGCGCCCTCTCCTCCTCCCGGCTGGCTCTAGCGGGGTCGCTTTTGCCACCGGCTATTCCGTGCAAGGCTTCGCCGAAGGACAAGTATGCTGCCTTGTGAACTTCAATCAGCATTCGCATATTGTCGGACGGTTCTGGGTCTTGGCCCGGCGGCTCCATGCCGACTGCAGTTGCCGCAACCGTCGAGGTGACGACTGCACTGCTGGATTGGAAGAGCCAAGCGCGACGGTTGATCCTGGACGTGGCGAACTCTCCATTGCTTGGGGGCACTCGAAACGGTGACGTAACATCATCAGACCGTAACACGCCGGTTTGCGCATTTGTGTCAGGATGAAAGGTCCCCTGTCAGCCGACAGCGACTGCGGCTGAGGATGCGCAGCGCCCGCCATCTCGGACAGATGCCGCGCCCTACAAGCCGGGAAGAAGCTTGGATCGGGCCAGGCTAGTCGCGGCAGAGGCGCTTCCATTGAGGCCGTGAAACCTATGCTTCCAAGCGCGGCGGGGAGTCCCAGCGACAAGCCTGCGTTCGGCCGCCACCCTACGGCCGGCGCTGGCTATGTCGGCTGTTGCCGAGCCGCAACGACGGCCACTTAGGCAGCCGTGCCGACCAGCGATGGCGAGTCACCGCAAGCCAGCGCGACGAGATTCTGACGTTGAAGATCCCTCGGCTCGGGCGACAAGATCGATGGCGAAATTCGCACGTTGTAATCGGGACGAAGGACCGATGGGACTACGCGGTCATTGCCTCAGGCGGATTTTTCATCGCTGGAAAAGACAGCATCGTCGTCCCGCTTCGGTATCTGCAAGTCGATGAGGAGCGAAACAGCTTTTACCTGCGCATCTCTAGTGCCGATGTGAACGCCGTTCCGTTGATGCCCGACCAGGAATATCTGTGGCTCGCCGATGAAGCATGGCGGGCGAAGAACGAAAGGATCTTCCAGAAGTTGATCCCTGACTCGGTTCGATAAGTAGCGGTCGCAATTTGATGATCATGCTGTCGATTGTCCTATTGCTTTGGGTCCCACGGCGGTCGCGTCGAACGACAGACGCGCTTTGGCTTTCGTTGGGATAGAGGATCGGCTATGGAACCAGTTGCTGGTTGCAGACATGGAATCGCGCAGCCAAAACGAGGGCCCGGAGGATCACCATGCATCTGACGAACGAGAGCATCATAGTCATATTGGTGGTCGGCCTTATTGCCGGATGGTTGGCCGGAAAGATCGTGCGGGGCTCTGGCTTTGGTCTAATCGGGGACATCGCAATCGGAATCATCGGCGCGTTCATCGGGGAATGGCTGCTGCCCCGCCTAGGCGTCCATCTCGGGAGCGGAACGATAAGCTTGATCGTTAATGCCACCCTCGGGGCGATTGTTCTTCTCCTAATCATCCGGTTGGTTTCTGGCGGCGGTCGTCTCGGGGGCGGATGGAGGGGCCGATCCGGTCGGTGGCGCTAGCCCGGGGTTCGAGGCCATATCGTCTCAAAGGACGGCCGCAATCTGATTGCACGGCTTCAGATGAAGCTGCATTTAGCGGCGGGTCAATGCGACGCTCAACGTTCCACGGATCCAACGAATGGGCGGCCGACACAAGCGCGCTGCGATGTCCATGCTTGATTACCTCCGGACGCCCAAGCTCCGCGCGCACTACGCAGCCAGCGGGTAAATTCCGGGAACGTTCAAATCCCGCTTCAACCACCAGCGCCGGCCACCATTTTGATTAGAGCCGGCGCCTTGGCTGGTAACGGTCTCGCGATTCGGCGAGCTTTACCGAATCGCGAGATTGTCCTGGTTAGTTGGCGCTGGCGATGGGCGCCACAAGCGGCGTGATGCGGCGAATAGCGACGCGGCGGTTCTGTCTTTCGGGCCCTGTCGTGTTCACCTTAAGATAGCGCTCGCCGTAGCCTTGGGTCGTCAGGTTCTCTGGCGCGATGCCAAAGGCGTTGGTGAGGGCCTCGGCAACTGCCTCGGCTCGCTGGTCGGACAACGCCAGGTTCGCATTGTCGCTACCGACAGCATCGGTGTGGCCTTCGATCAAGAAGGTTTCCGCCGGGTTCTTCTTCAGCAGGCGCTCCATTGCGTCCGCAACCCCTTGCAGCTTTTTGACTTCGCTGTCCGAGATCGCGGCCGAACCGGACTCGAAATTCAACGTGTCGAGATCAACGCGCCGGGCGATATCGCGCACACGCGCCGAGCGCTTGACCTCGTCGACCGAGTAGAGGCGCTGGACTTTTTCCACCGGCGGTTGCTCGAGGAAGGTGTAGTAGTCGTCGGAATCCTCTACCAAATCCGACTCCAGGATGTATTGCTTGCGCGGGATGGTGAGCCGCATCGGTGGCAAGTCATCTCCAGGGTCGCGCCAATCCTGCACGTCCTGGTAATACCTCTCGTCGACGTAGCTCAACACATACTCGCGGCCGTCGGGGGTGATGCGGGAGCGCTGGATGACGTCTCCATTGCGGTTGCGGATGGTGACGATTTGGTTGCCATTGTCGCGAACGATCGTCTCGCGTGTGCGGCCGCCCGGCAGATCCTCATAATACACGTCCTTGGCACCACGGTTCATGCGCGGTGCTTCGTTGCTCTCGACTATCGTCTGGTTGTTGAACTGGATGATGACCCGGCCGCCAATTTCCGTGAGGACATCGGCGCCTTTCGGACGTTCCGGCGCTTGGGTATCAGGCGCCTTTTCACGGCGGGTACCCTTTTCGTTCGTCACCGGAACGATCTTCTCCGGCTTGATCTCCTGCTGCGCTGACTTGTCGTCTGCAGGGGGTGGTCCGGCCTCTGC
>NZ_RZRP01000306.1:0-6722 GCF_003997795.1 Mesorhizobium sp. M7A.F.Ca.US.005.03.2.1
GCTGACCCTGATCGCGCGCAATCTCGATGACGAGATGGGCGGCGCCTATGGCGAGGTCCTGTCCAGGCTGGCCACCAGCGACGTCTATGATCCGGAACTGGTCCCGGTCATCAAGGCCGTGCAGCAGAAGGCAGGCATGAAGGGCGACGGCGTCATCGGCCCGCGCACCGTCGCGACGCTGGCCGGAACATCCAAGGCCGACAAGCTGCTGAAGGTGGAAGTGGCGCTGGAGGAACTGCGCTGGCTGCCCTCCGATCTCGGCAGCCCGCGCGTCTTCATCAACCAGCCGGCCTTCACCGCGAGCTACATCGACAATGGCGAGGAAAAGCTCAAGACGCGTGCCGTCATTGGCCGGACCACCAACCAGACCTCCTTCTTCTACGACCAGATCAAGCAGGTCGATTTCCATCCCTATTGGGGCGTGCCCCAGTCGATCATCGTCAACGAGATGCTGCCGAGATTGCGCAACGATCCGGGCTATCTCGACCGGTCCGGCTATGAGGTGACGGATTCGCGCGGCAAGCGCATTCCTTCGTCGGCGGTCAACTGGGGCGCCTATGGCTCGAACATCCCCTACAGCGTGCGCCAGCAGCCGAGCGAGGCCAACGCGCTGGGCGAGTTGAAGATCCTGTTCCCCAACAAGCATGCGATCTACATGCACGACACGCCGCAGAAATCGTTCTTCCAGCGCGATATGCGCGCGCTCAGCCATGGCTGCGTGCGGCTGCAGGATCCGCGCGGCATGGCGGCGGCGGTGCTTGGCACCTCCGTGGACTATATCGCCGAAAAGCTGAAGCACGGCCACGCGACCGAGAACGTGACACGCACGATCCCGGTCTATGTCGCCTATTTCACCGCATGGCCCGATCTGTCGGGCAAGGTCGAATATTTCGGCGACGTCTACGACCGCGACTCGCGGCTGAAGCAGGCCCTGGATGCCACGGAGGCGGTGCGTTCGCCTTCGAGTTGATTTTTAGCGCTCGAACAGCGGCCGTCGGAAGCCGGCGTCGCGCCCGGCGATCAGCCAATAGAGCAACCCGGCGACAAGGCCGGCAGCGGCAATGATGCCGATGTCGACCCAACGCTCCGGGTCCATGTCCTCCGGTGCGCTCGGCCAGATCAAGGCGAAGCCGCCGACTGCGGCGCCAGCGCCGAAAACCATGTGCAGCAGGACATTGCGCAACGAGAAGAACTCGGCGATCAGCGCGAAGATCAACGTCTGCAGCGCGGTCACCACGATGGTCAGGAAATAGACGAACATGCCGAGCGGCGGCACCAGCAGCACCGCGATCGGCGAAACGCCCATGACGTCGAAATAGTTGGGCGCATTGGGCAAGGAACTGAGCACGCCATAGATCACCGCGATGGCGATCAGGCCGACCAGCACCGATACGAAGTAGCCGGCCAACATCATCAATATGCGCTTCATCACGTGCTTTGCCGTCGCCATCCCCATCCCCCAATGCGGCGCCCGGAGCTATTCCAGGAAATGACAGTCAGCCATCAAAGCACGACTGACGCAAGGGGAGGCGCCCGCGCCAGGGCGATCGCCGAAGTTGGCGCCGGGAGCCTGTGACGCAGCCGAGAACGAATTCGCGTCGGAACGTCCCTATTTCGGCTCCGCCGTCACGGGATCATAGGTGATTTCGACCTTCGCCTTGTCCGCCGTGTAATAGGTGACGGTGTAGGCGCCGCTGTCCCAGTCGACCTCGTCCACATAGCGAAAGCCGTCGCGCTGCTCGACCTTGGCAATGATCTCCGACAGCTTCTTGGCATTGGGCGGCGGCAGCGGCTTGTCGTCCGCGGCCAAGGCCGGCCCGCCGGCGAGAAGAACGGCGACGCTGGTCGCCAGCAGAAATCTGGACATGGCTTTCCCTCAAGTTTCGTCGGGGAGAAACTCGCTGGTATGCCGGTTTGTTCCGCAACTGAAACGGGTGCCGGTTCCGTCCACTGGTTTGCAGCTTCCCGAATGAGGGGCCGCCGCGCACTTGACTTACGCGGCGCGTCGTTGAGCGGGGTGGAGACCTGAACGGGTTCGACGAGGGTCGACGGCGGTCACGATGCTGTGGTGGTGATCGCAATAGACGCGATCCGCCGAGGTTGGCCCGGCACAAAAACGATAACCGCCGGGTACCGACCGGTCTTCGCTTACCGGGAAGCGGCACTGATAGACGCCTAGCTGAATGAGGGGGACGTCTTTCGAAATTGGTCTGACATTTTCAGGCATTGTTTTTCAGGTTCCTGGTTCATAGCCATTGCCGGCTGACGGCCGCTATGCGACCGCGTCAAAGCGAGCTTCTCTCGTTTGGAGGGCTGTGGATCACCATATGGTGTCGATCGCAGCGTCAATGAAGCCCGAAACCCTGCTTTCGCAAGCCAATCATTGCGACTTAAGGCCACACTGGCTGCTGGGAGGGCGGGCTGCGGGAGCGAGTACATTTTGTCAGCAGACAGTGCGGTCGCGTCCCGGAGCATCTCTTCGAACCGTTGCGCCGGTGCTATGGTGTGCCTGCATGATCGGACAGCAGGGATATGAGGCATGCCCGAAATCACACGCCGTACACTTCTTGCGTTTACCGCCGTCGCCTCGGTCATTGAACCGACGTTTGCCGAAGCGGAAGGGGCCTCACCCGAATTGCGGGCGCTGATCGGAGCCCATGAAGCCAGCTATGTCGAGCTTCACAGGGTTGTTCATCAAGCGGGCAGCAGCAGCCACGAATGCAAGAGGGCAGACCGGATTGAACAGGAAGCCTTGCTGGCCATCTGCTCCTATCCAGCGATCAGCCGAGGCGACCGCCGGGCCAAGGCCGATTACCTGTTGACCGCCGAGGCTCGGGGTGAACTCGACCTGGAAGAGCACATGCAGGCCATCCTGCACGCGATGAAGCGCTGATCGCGGCTCGACCGGCGTAGGGCAGAGTTTGGCCCCATCGACAGGAGTTCATGCGCGGCGACTATCTCGCCGCCTTCCATTGCTGCGACTACGCATCTTTGGCTAATGGACGAAGCGCTCAGCGACCTGTCGGGCAAGTGACGCTCGATGAAGCCCGGCCCATGGAGCAAGCCCGAGCGCTGAACCGGAACAACGCTATACGGTCTTTTGCGCCGACGACCGCATCGAGGTGTCGTTTTGGGATCGCGAACAGATGAAGGTCCGAAACGGCTCCGACGTCTGCCCGTTCCAGAGATATGCGAGCTACAGCAGCGCGTGGAATTCGCCCAGAAGAATTGGCGGGGAAGGGGCGGGGTGTAGTTGCTAGGCATTTTGGGGTGCGGCGTTCAGGAAGGCCGATGGTGGGCGATGCAGGGATTGAACCTGCGACCCCACCCGTGTGAAGGGTGTGCTCTCCCGCTGAGCTAATCGCCCGCTCGTTGCCCGAAGGCCAAGCGAGCCGCGATATAAGGGAGGCAGGTGCGGGAAGTCAAGGCGGTGTCCGGCGTTCTGACACGGATCGGTTTTGCTGTGCTTTGCGCCCTGTCTCCCGCCGCCTTCCGGTCAGTTTCCGGCGGCAGCAATCAGCCTTTGCGCCAGATCGAGCGTCAGGGCGTCGAAATGCGAAATCACCGCAGAAGGCTCGAACTCCCGCACATGGCGGTCGGTGTAGCCGAAATCGACCGCCACCACCGGAATGCCGGCGGCTTTCGCCGTGTCGATGTCGGTTTGCGAATCGCCGACCATCAGGGCGCGGTGAGGGTCGCCGCCGGCCAGCTTTATGGTCTCGATCAAATGGCGCGGGTCGGGCTTGCGGAAGGCGAACGTGTCCTGGCCGGCGATCGCCGCGAAATGTTTGGTCAGGCCGAGCGCCTCGATCAGCGCCAGCGAGTTGGCTTCGTATTTGTTGGTGCAGATGGCGAGGATATAGCCGGCCTCCTCGAAGCGCGCGATCGCCTCGACGACACCGGGGTAGGGGCGCGACTTGCCGGGGATGTTGAGCGTGTAGTGGTCGAGGAAAAGTTTCAGCAGCCGGTCGTGCTCCTCGACGGCAAGCGATCGCTGATGGGCGGCGTGCGCCCGCTCGATCATCACCCGGCCGCCGTGACCGACAAAGCGCCTGAAGCCGGCTTCGTCGACCGCCGCGATCTCGCTGGCGGCCAGGCTGTGGTTGAGGCTGTCGAGCAGGTCCGGCGCTGTGTCGATCAGCGTACCGTCGAGGTCGAACACGATGATCGGTCGGGTCATGGTCTGTCCTGGGCAGGTGTGCAATGGGCAGGCGATAAAGGCTGCGGCGCGTCAAGGCAAGCGCGGGGCCAGTTCGTTCAGGCGGGGCCTGCTTATCAGGCCGGGCATTCGCGGCTGGACGCCGCTATGAAAAAAACCGCCTCGACGGCGGGCTGTTGGCGCAAATCAACACCATAGGCAAAAATGTAGCATAGCTGCGCTCACCCGTCAAGGAAATAATTCCTATACTGAGCATCACCTGGAGAAGCGCCGTCCAGGGCTTTGACCGGACCGGCAAAAATGCTACGAGCCCGGCAGCGAATTTCCGGGGCAATAACCGACATGGATGCAAGGCAGTTGAAGGTCGAAGCCGCGCGGGCAGCACTCGCCCATGTAAGCGACGGCATGCGGCTTGGCATCGGCACCGGCACCACGGCCGAGGAGTTCGTGCGGCTGCTTGCCGAAAAGGTCGCAACCGGCATGGCGATCATCGGCGTGCCGACTTCGGAGCGCACCGCGTTGCTGTGCCGCGAGCTTGGCGTGCCGCTGTCGACGCTGGAGGAAACGCCAGAGCTGGATCTCACCGTCGACGGCGCCGACGAAGTCGACCCGGAACTGACCCTGGTCAAGGGCGGCGGCGGCGCGCTGCTGCGCGAGAAGATCGTCGCCGCGGCGTCCCAGCGCATGATCGTCATCGCCGACCGCTCCAAGATGGTCGAGACGCTCGGCCGTTTTCCCCTGCCGATCGAAGTCAATCCGTTCGGCCTGCGCGCCACTGAAATCGCGGTTGCCGCAGCGGCTGAAAAGCTCGGTCTTTCCGGACCGGTCACATTGAGGATGACGGGCGGACAGGCTTTTGTTACAGACGGCGGCCATTTTATCCTCGATGCATCTTTTGGCCGCATTCCGGATACAAGAGCGCTTTCGAATGCTCTCCACGCCATTCCGGGCGTGGTCGAGCATGGTCTTTTCATCGGGCTGGCTTCAGCGGCCATCATCGCCGGCGGCGACGGTATCCAAACCGTCCATGCCGCCCGAAAACCAGGGAGTTCTACCGATCATGACGTTGCATAACCGGGTTCGCAGCCTTTCCGTCCTTCTGGCGGCCTCGGCCGTTTTCGCCTTCTCGTCGCCGGCGTTTTCGCAGGATGTCACGGAAGCGCACCTGAAGGCCGCCCGCGCGGCGGTCGCTGCGATCCACGCGACCGACCCGTTCGACAACATCCTGCCGCAGGCAGCCGCGGCGCTCGAATCGCAGCTGATCCAGAAGAACCCGGACATGCAGGAACTGATCGGCAAGACGATCAACGAGAAGGCTCTGGCGCTGGCCTCGCGCCGCGCCGACCTCGAGAAGGAAGCAGCACTCGCCTACGCGAAAGTGTTCTCCGAAAAGGAACTGACCGACATCGCCGCCTTCTACAATTCCGATTCGGGCAAGAAGCTGCTCGATAGCGGCCCGACGGTGACCCGCGAATTGGTCAAGGCAGCCGACATCTGGCAGAACGGCCTCGGCCGCGATCTCGCCCAGCAGGTCGGCGAAACGTTGGCCGCAGCCGCCAAGGCAAAGGCGCAGGCAGCACCTGCCGCGCCCGCCGACGGAGCCGCAGCTCCGGCCGATGGCGCAGCGCCCGCCGACGGCGCGGCCCCCGCGGACAACAACTGACCCGCATTTTCAAATGGCCTTGCGGCCTACTGCGAAAGCCCGGCCTGTCCGGGCTTTTCTTTTGCCGTTTTGCGGCCTACCTGTCTGACACATTTCTGAAGCCTGGGAGCCGCGTCATGGCCGGTTACGACTACGATCTTTTCGTCATCGGCGGCGGCTCGGGCGGGGTGAGGGCGGCGCGCGTCGCCGCGGCACTCGGCAAGCGTGTCGGCATCGCCGAGGAATACCGCTATGGCGGCACCTGCGTCATCCGCGGCTGCGTACCGAAAAAGCTCTACGTCTATGCCTCGCAATTTCCCGAGCACTTCGCCGACGCCGCCGGCTATGGCTGGACGGTGCCGGAAGCCAGTTTCGACTGGCAGACGCTGGTCGCCAACAAGGATCGCGAGATCAGCCGGCTGGAGGCGATCTACGTCAGGAACGTCGAGGGCGCCGGCGGCGAGACCTTCCACTCGCGCGCCATGATCGTCGATCCGCATGTCGTGCATCTCCTGGGTGAGGATCGCACCGTCACAGCAGACCAGATTCTGATTGCCACCGGCGGCCGCCCGGCGGCGCATCCGGCGCTGCCCGGCCACGAACATTGCATCTTTTCCAACGAGGCTTTCGACCTCAAGGAATTGCCCAGGGCGATCATGATCGAGGGCGGCGGTTACATCGCCGTCGAGTTCGCCAACATTTTTCACGGTCTCGGCGTCGACACCACGCTGGTCTATCGCGGCAAGGAGATCCTCAGCCGGTTCGACATGGACCTGCGGCGCATGCTGCACGAAACGATGGAAAAGAAGGGGATAAGGATCCTCTGCCATTCCGTGTCCGAATGGATCCGCAAGCGGCCGGACGGCCGGCTCGATGCGCTGGTCAGCGGTGGCGAGGTGCTGACCGTCGACCAGGTGATGC
>NZ_RZRP01000307.1:0-6717 GCF_003997795.1 Mesorhizobium sp. M7A.F.Ca.US.005.03.2.1
ATATTCCGCTCGGCCACAAGGACGCGGCGCGGGTGCGCAGCCATTTCGACGGCATGGAGGTTCGTGTTCCCGACGCACCGCGTGCCGACGAGATCGTCGTCGCTATCGCCGTCACCGATTCCGGCAGGCCGCACCCGCGCGTCGGCGGGCTGACCAAGGACAAGATTGTCGGCATTGACGGCGTCGGCTGACCGTCAGGCCGCCAGGACTTCCGGCACCCGCATCGCCGGCGGGGTGTTGCGGCTCCGGCCGGTCCGCACCACGCCGTCGATGACGACCATTCCAATGCCTGGAAGATTGCCGAGCGCCACGCTGTCGAGCAGCCCGTCGCCGGCGCCGCCGATCGCCTGATCCATGAAGATCAGGTCGGCGGCGCGACCGACCTCGATCAAACCGCGATCGTCCAGTCCGCGCACGCGCGCCGTGTTGCCGCTGGCAAGGCAGAACGCCACTTCCGGTGCAATACCGCCCAGCGAAGCCAGCATGGTCAGGGTTCGCAGGATGCCGAGCGGCTGCACGCCGGATCCGGCCGGGCTGTCGGTGCCGAGGATGACGCGCGAAAGTTCGCCGCGCTGCCTTGCCAGGTCGAGCACGAACAGTCCGGTGCGCAAATTGCCGTTATGGACGATTTCAAGCGCCCTCGAACCCTTCTCGCAGATCTGACGTATTTCCGCCTCGGGCAGGGCGGTTGGCCCGCCATTGACGTGGGCGACGATGTCGGCGTCGACCTCCAGCACGACATCCGCGCCGATGCGGCCGGAGCCGGGCAGCGACGGGCCGCCCGTGTGGGTCATCGAGGTCATGCCGTATTTGCGCGCCCAGGCGATCATCTTCCGGCCGGTCGGCCCATCCTTGACGCCGCCAAGCCCGACTTCGCCGACAAGCGTCACGCCGGCCTCGGCGAGACTGCGGAAGTCTTCCTCGGTAAGGCCGGGTTCCAGGATCGGTGCCCCGGCCAGGATCTTCATGCCGTTCGGACGGAAGTTGGAGAAGGTGCGCTGCGCCGCGATCGCCAACGCCTTCAGCCCGACAAGATCGCGCGGTCGGCCCGGTGTGTGGACCTCGCCAGCCGAAATGATCGTGGTGACGCCGCCATGCACGGTCGAATCCATCCAGCCGATCTGGTTCTGCCGGGGCGTCCAGTCGCCGGCCACCGGATGGGCGTGGTTGTCGATAAGACCCGGCGCGACCGCACAGCCCATCGCATCGATGATCGTCGCCGCGCTGCCGCCATCAATGTCGCCTGCCTTGCCAATGCCTGATATGCGTCCATCGCTCACGACGATGGTGTCGGCGTCGATGATCGGTTGTGCGAGATCGCCGCTCAGCATGAGACCGATATTGCGGACGACGAGCGTGTTGGCAGACGACTGGAGGTCGGACGACACCGGTTCTCACTTTTGCTGTTATGGAAAAAAGGACTGGACGAGGCTTATTTGCCGCCGTCGCCATTCGTTGGATCGTCGTCATTGATGCGCTGGAGCAGGCGAAGCAGCGTCGCCTGCTCAGCCGGGGAGAGCGGCGACAGGAACCGCCGCCCGACCTCGACGCTGCGTTCGAGCCGCTCCAGCGTATAGTCGGTCCCTTTGCTGGTCAGCGCGATCATCGTCAGGCGTTGGTCGGTTTCGGAGGCGCTGCGCGTGATCAGCCCGTGTTTGAGCAGTTTACGCATGACGATGCTGATGGTCGACGGGTCCATCGCCGTCAGCCGGCCGAGATGGTTCTGCGAGACTTCGCCATGCTTGAGGATCGTGGCGAGCGCCGCGAATTGCGTTGGCGAAAGGTCTTCGCCGGCCATGACCTGCTGGAAGCGCAGTGTCGCGCGCTGATGCGCCCGGCGGATGACGTGCGCCGGGTGACGGTCCAGTTCATAGCCGGTCTCGGCGTATTGCTGCAGCACTTGCTCGCGGCTCGGGGGTGCATCGCCGCTCGGCGTTTTCGAGGTCGCGCCTTTTTCGGATTGCGGTTTCTTTTCAGTCGTCACACCGGACTCCTATCGCCGCTGTCTCGGATGTCGCCGGTTTGGAAAAGCTCAAGCCGCGACCTCCGCTGGTTGAAGCGACGTCCCGTCGCGGAGGGCTGCGACGACATCAGCCGAATCGCTGACCACGCCGAAATGGGTCGCTATGTCGTAGAGCGAGCTTTCCTGCTCGCGGGGTCCCGTTGCTGCGCAGCAATCGCTTGGCACCACCACCTCATAGCCCTGGAAAAAGGCGTCATGGACGGTCGAGCGCACGCAGATGTTGGTGACCACGCCGAAAATGACCAACTGGTCGACCTGCATGTCTTTCAGCGTCAGGTCGAGGTCGGTTTGAAAGAAGGCCGAGTAGCGCCGCTTGATGACATGGATCTCATCATCGCGGGCGCCGAGATCCTCGATGATCTCCGGCCCCCAGCTTCCATCCAGGCAATGCGGTGTGCGCTTCAGCCATTCGCGCTCGCGTCGCATGCCCGGCCGGTGGCTGTCATGGACCCAGATCACCGGCACGCCGGCGGCGCGCGCGGCCTCGATCACGGCCAGTTGCGGCGCGACCAGCGTCTCGTACCCAGGCAGGACCATGGCCCCGCCGGGCTTGCAGAACTCATTGACCATATCGATGACGATAACGGCTGCACGGCGTGGATCGAGGCGCACCGCATCATCGTGCCGATGTGAGGAAAAACTGTCCACGGACATGGCGAGCTCCTTTGACCGATCGTTGATGCTCATACAAAAAACCCTAGTGGATGCCAAGTCAATCCCGTTCGACGCAAAGCGTGCTGGTCGGCCTTGCGCACCGCGCTCCGACAAGCGTATGCGCTATTTGCCCATCGCGAAATGGCCTTGACAACGCTTGTCAGGCATGTGCTCGATTTGTATGACCATCAATGATATTCAAGCCGCTGAATTGCGGAGCCGAGGCCGAGATATGAAAACCATCGTCACCGGAGCCAGCGGCCTGCTTGGCCGCCATGTGGCCGAGGCTCTGGTTGCGGCCGGCCACGATGTGCTTGGTGTCGATGCCGTGGTACCGGGTGAGGTCGCATGGCGCCACGCAACCGCCGATTTGACCGATCTGGGATCGACACTGCAGCTGGTGCGCGATTGCGATGCCGTTGTGCATGTCGCGGCCATTCCGCGGCCGACCGGCCGGGCCGGCGGCGAGGTGTTCAAGACCAACATCGCGACCGCCTACAATGTGGTCGAGGCAGCCGCCATGGCCGGCGCTAGGCGCTTCATCTATGCCTCATCCTTCAGCGTCTTCGGCTATCCCTTTTTCGAAAAACCTGTGCGGCCGCCCTATCTGCCGGTCGACCTGGACCACCCGGCCGGCGCGCAGGATCCGTACGGCCTGTCGAAATGGCTGGGCGAGGAAATCGTCGACGCGGCGGTGCGCCGCGGCGCCTTTTCGGCGGTCAGTATCCGCATGCCGTGGATCCAGACGCCGGGTTCATTTTTCGAGGGCGTCGGGCCGCGCCGCGCCACGGCCGACAGTGCCCGCGACCTGTGGGCCTATCTCGACGCGCGCGACGCCGGGCAGGGCTTCCTGCGGGCGCTTGAATGGCAAGGCGACGGCCATCTGCGCGTCCTGCTCAGCGCCGCCGACACCTTCATGGAAGAGGAAACCGAAGCGCTCGTGCGCCGGGTCTATCCCGATGTCGCTCTATCGCGGCCGATCGCCGGCTTTGGCGCCGTGCTCGACACGGTCCATGCGCGCGAAACGATCGGCTTCGAACCACAATATTCATGGCGTTCCTATCCAAAGCCGGAGACCGGGGGATGAAACGATTCGACCAGAAGAAGATCCTTGTCACTGGCGGCGCCGGCGCGATCGGCGGCGCGGCGGTGCGGCGTTTCCTTGACGAAGGCGCGCGCGTCGCCATTGTCGATCGCAATGGCGCGGCGGCGCAGCAACTGGCTCGCTCACTGGGTGAAAACGCCATTGCCATCGAAGCCGACGTCAGCGATGAAGCGGATGTGCGGCGCGCCGTCGAGGCGACCGTCGAGACGTTCGGCGGCCTCGACGCGGTGTTCAACAATGCCGGCATTTCCGGCGTCGTCGCTCCCGTTCACGACCTGCCGGTCGAGGACTGGGATACGACCATCCGTATCAATCTGCGCGGTATCTTCCTCGTCCTGCAGGCATCGCTTCGGGCGATGATCAAGGCGGGGACCGGTGGCTCGATCGTCAACATGGGCTCATCCATGGCCGGTTGGGACGTCCTTTCGGGCGGTGCCGGCTATGTCGCTTCCAAACACGGCGTGGTCGGCCTGACGCGGGTTGCGGCGCTCGATGCCGCGCCCTACGGCATACGCGTCAATGCCATTTGCCCCGGCGTGATCGAGACGACGCTTGGCGTGCTGGCTTCCGGTGACGGCGAATTCAAGAGCAGCGTCCAGCATTTCGC
The DNA here is from genome assembly GCF_003997795.1 of Mesorhizobium sp. M7A.F.Ca.US.005.03.2.1. Classification (NCBI taxonomy): domain Bacteria; kingdom Pseudomonadati; phylum Pseudomonadota; class Alphaproteobacteria; order Hyphomicrobiales; family Phyllobacteriaceae; genus Mesorhizobium; species Mesorhizobium sp. M7A.F.Ca.US.005.03.2.1. The sequence goes on from NZ_RZRP01000307.1 coordinate 4,390, forward strand.
CGACCGCATTCCATTGCGCCGCATCGGCCAGCCGGACGATGTCGCGGCCGCCGTGGCTTTCCTGGCCTCGGACGAGGCGAGGCACGTCACAGGCGTGGATTGGCTGATCGACGGCGGCCAGACCTTGCAGAGCTGGGCCAACGCCCCTGATGGCGGTGCGTTTCCGAAATTTCGCTAAAGCTCAATTTCGCTGCTCGATTTGCTTGAGCATTGATCTGCAAGAATTCGGCAAACCAATTGTCGGATGCCGGCCGCTCCCGCTAAAGGCCAGGCCCCATTCGCGATCTACTTCACGCCGATGCCGGCGGTCAGGCCGCCATCGATCTTGTAGTCCGCGCCAGTGCAGAATCCGGCCTTCGACGAACACAGGAAAGCGATAAGTTCGGCCACCTCCTCCGGCTCGCCGATGCGCCCGATGGGGTGCGCTTCGCCGAAGCGCTTGTAGGCGGCCTCGACATCGGCGTCCGTGCCGTTCTCGCCGCGGGCGGCCTGCTCCAGGATCGGGGTGCGGATCGAGCCGGGGCTGACGGAATTGACGCGGATGCCGGAGCGCGCATGGTCGAGGGCCAGGGCACGCGTCAGCGTGTGGATGGCGCCCTTGGTGGTGGCATAGGCGGCGACGTTTTGCTGGCAGGCAAAGCCCTGCACCGAAGCGACGTTGACGATGGCGCCGCCGCCCCTGCGGACCATTTCCGGGATGCCGAAATGCGCGGTCAGATAGATCGACCCGACATTGACCGACATCGCCTTGTTCCAGGTCTCGAAATCGGTGCTGACGGCGGTTCCGTACGGATGCACCGCCGCCGAATTGACGACGATATCGAGGCCGCCGAACCGCTCCACGCCGGCCGCGACCGCGTCGCGAACCTGATCGGGCACGGAGACGTCGGCGCCTATCACCAGCGCCCCGGCTGCGGAGCTTTCCAGTTCCGCTTTCAACGCCGCGTTGGCCGCGCGGTCGATGCCGCAGGCGACGATCGCAGCGCCCCCTGCAGCGAGGCGTCTGGCGGTTGCGAGGCCAATCCCGGTCGTCCCCGTCACCAAGGCAACCTTGCCGTCGAAATCCTTCATTGGGAAAACTCCTTCATTCGCTGTCCGAAACCGGTTCCTAGTTTGACACCCATTGTGGTCCAACAATAGGTTGCCATCCTCTCGCAGAAGGAAGCGGCAATGGAACAGTGCTGGCGCTGGTATGGACCAAACGACCCGGTAACGCTCGATCATGTCAGGCAGGCCGGTGCGACCGGCGTGGTGAGCGCCTTGCACGATATCTATGACGGGCGCGCCTGGCCGCTCGAGAGCATTCTGGAGCGCAAGCGTGTCATCGAGGCCGCCGGCCTGACATGGTCGGTGGTCGAGAGCATTCCGGTCCACAACTCCTTCAAGATCGGCGCGCCGGAACGCGAGCGCTACGCCGGCTACTATCGCGACTCAATCCGCGCGCTCGCCAAGGCCGGCATTGCGACGGTCTGCTACAATTTCATGCCGGTGGTCGACTGGACCCGCACGGATCTCACCTATCGGCTGCCGACGACGGGCTATGCGCTGCGTTTCGACGCCATCGATTTCGCAGCCTACGACCTGTTCGTGCTGAAGCGCGTCAATGCCGAAGCCGGCTATACCGCTGCCCGTATCGCCGAAGCGGAAGCGCGGCTGAAGGAATTGAGCAGCGAAGCGATCGACAGGATCGAACGCAACCTGATCGCCGGCCTGCCGGCGACCGAGCGCAGCTATGACAGGGACAGTTTTCGCGAGGCCCTGGCGGACTACGATGCGATCGGACCAAAGGAGCTGCGCCAAAACCTTGCCTGGTTCCTGCGCGAGATCATTCCGGTGGCCGAAGAGGAGGGGGTGCGCATGTGCATCCATCCCGACGACCCGCCCTTCTCGCTCTATGGCTTGCCACGCATCGTTTCGACAGCCGAGGATGCGCGTTTCATCCTTAACGCCGTCGACAGCCCCGCCAACGGCCTGACGTTCTGCACCGGCTCTTATGGCACGCGCGCCGACAATGACATCGTCGCCATGGTCAAGGAATTCGCGGACCGCATCCACTTTGTCCACCTCCGCAACATCACCATCGAGGATGACGGCTCGTTCTACGAAGCCGAGCATCTCGAAGGCGGCACCGACATGGCGCATGTTATCCTCGCTCTGATGCAGGAAGAGGCGCGCCGTCGCGGGGAAGGCCGTGCCGACTGGCGCATTCCGATGCGACCAGACCATGGCCATCTGCTTGCCGACGACATCGGCAAGACCAGGATCAACCCCGGCTATTCGCTGATCGGCCGGCTGAAGGGCCTCGCCGAGCTGCGCGGCATCATGCGC
>NZ_RZRP01000308.1:0-6666 GCF_003997795.1 Mesorhizobium sp. M7A.F.Ca.US.005.03.2.1
CCGCGCCGACAAGGCGCGGCAGCCGTACCGTGCCACCGCCACCCGGCAGCAGCCCGAACTGCGCGCCATCGTGGCGACGCTGGAAACCATCGCCAAGCCGACGGTCGCAGCCATCCACGGCACCGCGCTCGGCGGCGGGCTGGAGCTGGCGCTGGGCTGCCATTTCCGTGTTGCCGATGCCGGCGCCAAGCTCGGCCTGCCGGAAGTCAAACTCGGCCTGCTGCCGGGTGGCGGTGGCACGGTACGGCTGCCGCGCCTTGTCGGCGCGGTGAAGGCGTTGAAGATGATCGTCTCAGGTGCGCCGATCGGCGCGACCGAGGCGCACGCCGCCGGTCTCGTCGATGCCGTCTTCGAAGGCGATCTGACCACGCATGCCGTGAACTTCGCTGGGGAAATCGCCCGCAAGGGTGGTCCCTTCACGCCGGTGCGCGATCGCAATGAAGGACTCAAGCAGGCCGACCTCGCGGCGTTCGACGTCGAGGCTGCGGATCTTGCCAGGAAAGCGCGCGGGCTCGAGGCACCGATCGCTTGCGCGCAGTCGGTGCGCAATGCCGTCACGCTGCCGTTCGATGCGGCGCTGGCGGCAGAGCGTGCGCTGTTCGTCAAACTGGTCGCCAGCGACCAGTCGCGGGCGCAGCGGCATCTGTTCTTCGCCGAACGTGAGGCGGCAAAGCTTCCGAGCAAGGACATCGTCAAGCGCAGGATCGCCCGCGTCGGCGTCATCGGCGCCGGTACGATGGGGGGCGGCATTGCCATGGCCTTCGCCAATGGCGGCTATTCCGTGATTTTGCTGGAAACCAGCCACGAGGCCCTGCAACGCGGCTTGGCGACCATCGACAGGAACTACTCGGTGTCCGTCACGCGCGGTTCGCTCAGCGAAGACGCCAAGCGGCAACGGCTCGCCCAGTTCAAGGGCTCCACCGACTATGCCGATCTCGCCGACTGCGACCTGATCGTCGAGGCGGTGTTCGAGGACATGGCGGTCAAGAAGGAAGTGTTCGGCAAGCTCGAAGCCGTGGCGAAGCCCGGCGCGATCCTGGCCACCAACACCTCCTATCTCGACATCAACGAAATCGCTGCCTCGACCTCGCGGCCGCAGGATGTGCTCGGCCTGCATTTCTTTTCGCCGGCCAATGTCATGAAGCTCTTGGAGATCGTGCGCGCCGAGAAGACCGCGCCCGATGCGCTGGCGACATCAGTCGACCTGGCGAGGCGGATCGGCAAGGTGGCCGTCGTGGTCGGCGTCTGCCACGGCTTCGTCGGCAACCGCATGCTTGCCGCGCGGGGCTCGGAATCGGAAGCGCTTCTTCTGGAAGGCGCAACGCCCAGCCAGATCGACCAGGTGTTCACCGATTTCGGCTGGCCGATGGGGCCGTTCCAAATGGGCGATCTCGCCGGTCTCGATATTGGCTGGCGCAACCGCAAGGCACGCGGCCAGAAAGCCGTGATCGCCGACACGCTGTGCGAACAAGGACGTTTCGGCCAGAAGACCGGCCGGGGTTTTTACCTCTATGAGGCTGGCGCGCGCACGCCAGTGCCGGATCCCGAGGTTGAAGCGCTGATCCGCGACAAGGCCGCCGAGAAGGGTATCGCACCGCGTGCGATCAGTGCGGAGGAAATCGTAGAGCGCACGCTTTACCCCCTGATCAACGAGGGCGCCAAGATCCTGGAGGAAGGCATAGCGGCCCGTGCGTCCGACATCGATGTCGTCTGGGTCAATGGCTACGGCTTTCCCATCGGCAAGGGCGGACCGATGTTCTGGGTTGGCCTTGAAGGTCCGGCCAGGATCATCGAGCGGCTCGAATACTGGCATCAACGGACGGGCAAGGATGTGTTCAAGCCGGCGCCGTTGCTGAAGCGGATGGCCGAGACCGGGTCGTGGGAAGCCGGCGGTTAGAGAGCCTACCGGATCCGTGCATCGATGATCTCGACGAAGCGCGCGAACAGGCCGGCCTGCGACTTGATCTTGAGCTTGCGGTAGATGTTGCGGCGATGGACCTTCACGGTTCCCGGCACGATGCGCATGGCGCGGGCGATCGACTCCGTCGAATGCCCCTGCAACACCAGGTCGACGACATGCTTTTCGCGCGGCGTCAGCGACAGGCTCTGCCAGATATGGGCGCGGTCGAATTCGTTGACCATAGCGGCCGTCTCGTCCTGCTTCGCTTCCGCCGTTTCGTCGGCCGGAAGAGCAGGCCAGCGCAACCTGATGAAGCTGATCACCGCGGGAGCCATGTCGCGCAGCAATCTGGCATCGGCGGTGCCGAAAGGGCCTGAAGCGCGCAGCCGCATCAGCGACAACACCAGCGCATCCTTGCCCGGCAGCGGCACGAAGAAGCCGACCTCCTCGGCCAGCCTGGTCTGGCTGTAATAGGAGCGGAAATACTCGCTGGCATAGAAACGGTCCGGCGCCAGCTCGCGCATGCGCCAGAACCCTTCCTTGCGCTCGACCGCAGCGTGATGGAACGGATCGAGCAGATACGGCCCTTCCTGATAGAGCGCGACGAACACATGGCTCTCGGTGGGCGAGAAGGTCTCGAACAGCAGCGGCGGGCGCGAGGCGCCGCGATAGCCGAAGATCACGCAGTGGTCGAATCTAACGTGCTGCCGCAGCCACTCGACCAGCGCCTGGCCAAAGAGATCGCCGCTGGTCTCCCGCGTCGTCGCGACGAGCGTGGCGAGCCGGCTGTATTCGTCGCTGCGGGACAATGCATACCCCCTTAAACGAGAAAATAGATCAGATATACCACCTGAGAGGTATATACTAGCCGCCATTGGCTCTGGTAGCGTTCCGATATTGCCCTGTTGCTGGAGCCATCAGCCTTGACCGCAGTGCCCGACATCGAGTTTCGCGGCGTCACCAAGCGCTATGGCGCGGTGACCGCGGTCAGCGGCATCGATCTCGCTGTCCCGCCCTCCGCCTTTGTCGCGCTGCTCGGTCCCTCCGGCTGCGGCAAGACCACCTGCCTGCGCATGATCGGCGGCTTCGAACAGCCGAGCGAAGGCCAGGTGTTCATTCGCGGCCAGGACATGGCCGGCACGCCGCCCTACCGGCGGCCGGTCAACATGGTGTTCCAGCAATACGCGCTGTTTCCGCATCTCGATGTCGAGGACAATGTCGCCTATGGGCTGCGCCAGGCGCGGCCAAGGCTGTCTTCGCGCGAGATCGCCTCAAGGGCGGGCGAGGCGCTCGAAATGGTGCGGCTCGCCGGCTATGGCCGCCGCAAGATCCACGAACTGTCGGGCGGCCAGCAGCAGCGTGTGGCGCTTGCCCGCGCCCTGGTCAACAAGCCGGCGGTGCTCTTGCTCGATGAGCCGCTGGCGGCGCTCGACAAGAAGCTGCGCACCGACATGCAGATCGAGCTGCAGAACCTGCAGCGCGAGATCGGCATCACCTTCGTGCTGGTCACGCACGACCAGGAGGAAGCGCTGTCGATGAGCGATTTCGTCTGCGTCATGAATGGCGGCCGCATCGTCCAGCTCGGGCAGCCGAGCGAGATCTATGACGAACCGGCCGACTTGTTTGTTGCCGATTTCGTCGGCAAGACCAATCTTTTGAGCGGTACCGTCGCCGGGCATACCGGCGATCTGGTGGAGGTGGCGCTTGCCGACGGCACCGTCATTGCGGCGCGCAAACGGACCGCCTTGCAGCAGGGCGAGGTCGTTTCGGTCAGCCTGCGTCCTGAATCGCTCAGTCTCGGCGCCCAGGCAAGCGGCCCATTCAAGGGCATCGTCCGCAACCGGATATTCCTGGGCGCGACGGCGGAATACGCGATCGAGGTCAAGGGCATCGGAACGCTGCTGGCCAAAGCCGATCACCTGATCGGTCACGGCAATCTCTTCAAGCCGGGTGAACCCGTCGCCATCGGCTTTGCCTCCGGAACGCCGCTGGCGTTTGCGGAGACCAAGAACAACGGGGCCAACCAGAGGGTAGATAAACATGTCGAAATCATATCGTGACGGACTGCCGATAAGCCCCGAGAATTTCGTCGACCAGCTGATGCGTTTGAAGCGCGGCTCGATCGGCCGCCGCGACTTTCTCGGTCTCACCGGCCTTGGCATTGCCACTGCGGTGATGGCGCGCGAGATCGGCATCATGCCGACACCGGCCTTTGCCGTGGAAAGCCTTGGCGATCGCATGTCGATCGCCACCTGGCCGAACTATCATGACCCGGCGACCTTCGAGAACTTCAAGAAGGACACCGGCGTCGCCGTCGAGGTCAACGTGTTCGGCTCCAATGAGGAGATGCTGGCCAAGCTGCAGGCCGGGGCCTCGGGCTGGAGCCTGTTCGTGCCGACCAATTACACGATCTCGACCTACAAGAAGCTCGGCATCATCGAGCCGCTGGAGATGGCGAAGCTGCCGAATTTCGACGGCTCGCAAGAGGATCCGCGCTTCACCTCGGAGGGCACGATCGATGGGACGATCTACGCCGTGCCGAAGAACTGGGGCACCACCGGCTTTGCCGTCAACACCCAGAAGCTGACCAAGCCGATGACGAGCTGGAAGGAGTTCTGGGACACCGCCATGGCGGAAGGCGACAGCCGCACCATGGTGCATGACTACCAGCTGACCACGATCGGCAATGCGCTGAAATATTACGGCTACTCGTTCAATTCGCTCAAGCAGGACGAACTGGCCAAGGCGGAGGAGCTGCTGCTGAAGGTCAAGCCGCATCTGTTCGCGGTCTCCTCCGACTACCAGCCGGGGATGCGCGCCGGCGACGCGTGGATGACCATGTGCTGGACGAATGACGGCGCGCAGCTGCATCGCGACATTCCCGAGATCGCCTATGTGCTGGGCAAGGAAGGCGGCGAGATCTGGACCGATTTCTATGCCATTCCGAAAGACGCGCCGAACAAGCCCGCCGGTTACGCGCTGCTCAACTACCTGATGAATCCGCAGGTGGCGGTGAAGGAGCATTTGGCCAATGGTGCGCCGTCGACCGATGCGCGCGTCAACAAGCTGCTGCCCAAGGAGGTGCTCGACAACCCGATCCTCTATCCGGCAGCCGACCTGTTGACGCCGCTGGAATTCGGCGCGGCGGCAACGTTGACCGACCCCGGCCGTGCCGAACTGATGGCGCGCTTCAAGTCGGCCTGAGCCAGGCGGCCTCAAATTCGACTCAGATAATTTGACCGGCGGGTTTATGCCCGCCGGCACCGGGGCAATCTTTCCATGCACGGCAGCCGTCTTCGTAGGAATTTTCTGACCGCCATGCTGCTCGGTCCGGCGACCGCGTGGCTGGTGGTGTTCCTGGTGCTGCCGTTCATCGCCATCGCCGTGTTCAGCGTCGGCGAACGCGCACCGGAAGGCGGCTATCAGGCCGCCTTTACGCTGGCGCAATATGCCAATCTTCCGGCGCGGGCGACCGCCTTCTGGAACACCATGGTGCTGGCGCCGGTGGGAGCGCTCGCCTGCCTGCTCGTCGCTTATCCCGTTGCCTACTATCTCGCCTTGCGCGCGCCGCAGCGCTGGCGGCTGATCCTGCTGGCGCTGGTCGTCATTCCGTTCTGGACCAGCCTGCTGATGCGGACCTATGCCTGGATGTACATTCTGGGCGGGCGCGGCATTCCGGCGCTGCTCGCCTTTGTCGGCATCGAGGATGTCAGGCTGATCAACACGCCGGGCGCGGTGCTGCTCGGCATCGTCTATGGCTACCTGCCGCTGATGATCCTGCCGATCTATGTCAGCCTCGAACGGCTTGACCGCAGGCTGCTGGAAGCCTCCGCCGATCTCGGCGCCACGCCATTATCGACTTTCCTGGGCGTGACCCTGAAACTGTCGTTGCCGGGCGTCATGACCGGCTTCTCGCTGGTCATGATCCTGCTGCTCGGCGAATATCTGATCCCGACGCTGCTTGGCGGCGGCAAGGTGTTCTTCATCGGCAATGCGCTGGTCGACCTGTTCCTGCAATCGCGCAACTGGCCGTTCGGATCGGCCATCGCCATCACACTGGTGCTGGTATCGGTGGTGGTGCTGATTGCCGCAAACCGCATTTCGACCCGGGTTTCGGGCGCGCGCCGGGTGGATCTGATCTGATGCGGGCTTTCGTCATTGCGGTGTTCGCTTTCCTCTATCTGCCGATCGCGCTGGTGGTGCTGTTTTCTTTCAACGCCGGCCACCATGCCAGCGAGTTCACCGGCTTTTCGGTGCAATGGTACGGCAAGGCATTGGCGAACCCGTTCCTGGTCGAAGCGCTGAAGAACAGCCTGTTCATCGCCACCACCAGCGCCTTGCTGGCGGCGCTGTGCGGCACCGCGGCGGCACTCGGCCTGGCGCGCGTCGGCGTGCGGACCCGCGCGGTCTTCGACGCACTTCTGGGCGCCGCGATCGTCGTTCCGGGCGTCGTGATCGGCATTTCGACTCTGGTCGCGCTCGTCCAATTGTTCACCGTCGTCAATCCGTTCCTCGCCTCGATCTGGCCCGACGACCAGCCGCCGCGGCTGGCGCTCGGCTACGGTTCGATCATCGCGGCGCACGGGCTGTTCTCGATGGCGCTGGTGACGATGATCGTCGGCACGCGGCTCGGCAGCCTCGACCGCAATCTGGTCGAGGCGTCGAGCGATCTCTACGCGACGCCGTTGACGACGTTCCGCTCGATCGTCCTGCCGCAGATCATGCCGGCGGTCGTTGCCGGCTTCCTGCTCGCCTTCACCTTCTCC
>NZ_RZRP01000309.1:0-6655 GCF_003997795.1 Mesorhizobium sp. M7A.F.Ca.US.005.03.2.1
AGGTCGGGTCTTCGGTTTGGCGTCGGCGCCTTCGTTGTGAAACGACACTTATGATTTCAACGCAATTTTCTTGCATCTGTCTTAGTTTCGGCGGCAACGCCATGAGACTCTTTGCTGGCCTCGCTGGAACATTGCGACGAGCCCGGTATCGTGGCGAGATAGCCATCGTATTGCCCGTCGCTTGTCTTTTTTGATGGCGGCCGAAATTGGGCTGGAAACGCACTGCAGAGTTACACGCTGCTTCCACGTTTCCAAATTCGGGATCGCTCACACAGGTGACAATCGGCGCCAGCCAGTCTCCTGCCTGAGTAGCGCCGGACTGGGGTTCTTCACATCTCAGTCAAGACCCAGGCCACACCAAAGATGCATCAGAAAGGCAAAAAAGCCATCCCTTAGTGCATGGCGGACATCTCGAAAGCCCGGTCCATCGACCGCACTTTCGTACAAAATTGATCGGCAACCCGTCAACTGGTTGTCACCCTCGTCCAATCCGGGATCGGTACCGCGATGTGAACGATATCAAGCATCCTCATGTGCAAGACGGTGGGAAACCTAAAAAAGCATCGCCATTCAAGACAGAGTGCAATCCAGCCATGGCAGGGGCCACCACGGCTTCATCTGCGTTGGCAGACTGAACGGCGTAAGCGGGATATGAGAACTGCGGCGTTTCGGGCACGAGGTGAAGCCGTCCGGCCTCGATATGAGGCTGTACCGCGCTCATCCTGAAATAGCCGGATCCACCAACCGAAAGAATATAGCTGAGCGCAAGCGGGCCGAGATCCATAAAAAGGTCCGGCGCGACGTCAGGGAAATTCATGCCATGATGAAACGTAAAATCTGGCCCCCAGTCTATGTGCGCGTAGTCTATGCTGCCCGCCAGGCGTGCTTCCAGATCGGTTGTCACGAGCACGAGTTTTTCTTCCATGAGCAGATCGATCTTCAGGCCGGGCCGATGCTGGGGCGCATACATGATTGCCACGTCGACGAGCCCGGATGCGACTTGATCGATTAGGTCCTGCGGCACATCGACGTGCACATGAAGCGCGATATCCGGAAGGGATTGACGCATCCATCGAACCCAGTCGAGCAGAAGGGGCTCGGCGATGCTGATTTCGCTACCAACAGTCAGAACAGCACGACTGCCGGGTGGAACAGCAACCTGATGAAGGGTGCGCTGCCACAACTGAACGAACATCGGAGCGTGGCGCAGGAACTGCTCGCCGGCGGGAGTGAGCGAAGCGCCGCCTTTGTGGCGGACGAAAAGTTGGCGACCTAGTTGTTGCTCAAGGCTTCGAATTCGCGCGCTCACGGTTGTCTGGGCGACATTCAACCGTTCGGAGGCCCGGATGAAGCTTCCGCTGGAAACAATCTCAAGAAAAGAACGAGCAAGCTCGACGTCCATGAAAAAACATAACATAAAAACTGCATTTAAATGACAGTGAAATTGCGCTCTGAAGTGCCCCCATTTTATCGCGGCCATTCGATCAAGCCGTATCGAGTCCAATAGCAACAACGATTCGGATCTATCATAAAATCTGTATTCATTTGCCGATTAAATTCGTTTGCTACGCGGCATACGCCAGCAATACGCTCCGAGAAATCCACCAAGCTTAGCGCTGGATGCTGCGCAGCGCCGGTTGGAGCGGAGCGCAAGGCTCTCTCCACCTACCCATCGTTTTGCCTGCAGCGTCACAGGAGGAATCATGTCGAGGGAAGAAAAGAGCAAAGGCGATGTGGGGCGGCGTGATTTTCTGAAGCTGTTCGGCGCGGCTGGAGCTGCCGGAGCGGCGGCGAGCACCCTGCCGCTTGGGGCATCCGCTTCGGCGGACGAAGTCATGGCTGCGACCGCTGACACAAGACATCATCACGTTGCCGTCGCCACCGAACCTCAGGCTGGAGGCATTGGCTACGAATTCTTCAACATCGATGAGTCCGCTTTCATCGAGGCGGCTGTCGATACGCTCATTCCAAGCGACTCAACAGGCCCTGGCGCCAAGGAACTCGGCGTCGCGATCTATATCGACCGGCAGATGGCCGGCGGATACGGCAAGGGCGACCGCCTGTATCTGGAAGGGCCATTTGGCGAGGGTACGCCCGAGCAGGGCTATCAATTGCCGATGACGCCATCGGAACTGATCCGTGCTGGGATCGCCGACGTCAGCGCTTACGTACAGAAAAACCACAAGAGCACCTTCGACGGCCTTTCGGCAAAGGATCGTGCCGCGGTGATGACCGAACTCGACGGCAAGAAGGTCGAGCTTCCGACGGTGCCGACCGCGACCTTCTTCGGGCTTCTGCTCCAACTCACGGTCGAGGGCTATCTGGCCGACCCGATGTATGGCGGAAACAAGGACAGGGCGGCCTGGAAGATGATCGGTTTCCCAGGCGCCGACGCCATGTATATGGACAAGATCGAACCATTTCGGAACAAGCTCTATACGGCTGAACCGAAGGGCATCCAGGATCTCGTTTAATCGGCGAAAGAACAAGGAGACTATAACATGGCCACCAAATTGAACGCGATTGATGTCCTGATTGTCGGCCTGGGCTGGACGGGCGGCATCATTGCCAAGGAACTTGCTTCGACCAAGCTGAAAATCGTCGCCCTTGAGCGGGGAGGCCCGCGTGACACCAATCCGGACTTCATCGACCCACAGATCCATGACGAACTGCGCTACGCCGCCCGCCACGATCTCATGCAGAACGTCCGGCGGGAAACCATCACGTTCCGCAACAGTGAATCGCAAACGGCGCTGCCGATGCGGCAACTCGGCTCGTTCCTGCCTGGCCAGGGCGTTGGCGGCGCCGGCGTGCACTGGAACGGTGTCACCTGGCGCTGGCTCGAATGGGACCATCAGGCGCGCACCCGGACGGTCGACAAATACGGCGACAAGATCATCCCTTCGGATATGCACCTGCAGGACTGGCCGATCACCTATGACGATCTCGAGCCCTATTACGACAGGTTCGAAAAGACCTGCGGCACCTCCGGCAAGGCCGGCAACATCAACGGCCGAAAGATCGATGGTGGCAACATCTTCGAAGGATCGCGAAAGGAGGAATACCCCAACCCGCCGATGATCGCCGCGCAGAGCATGGTGATGTTCGAGAAGGCGGCCCGTAATCTCGGGTATCACCCGTTCCCCAATCCGTCGTCAAACGCGTCGCGCGATTACGTCAATCCCGATGGCGTGGCCTTCGGCCAATGTCACTATTGCGGCTTCTGCGAGCGTTTCGGCTGCGAGGCCAATGCTAAGGCTAGCCCGCATTTCACCGTCATTCCGCTGGCGCTGAAGAACCCGAATTTCGAGCTGCGCACCAACTCGATCGTGCTGAAGGTCAATCTCGACTCGACCCGCAAGAAAGCGGTCAGCGTCACCTATCTCGACGCACGCGGGCGGGAGTTCGAACAGCCTGCCGACCTCATCATCCTGTCAGCCTATGCGCTCGGCAATGTCAACCTGCTGCTGCAATCGGGCATCGGCGTGCCTTATGACCCGGCCACGGGCAAGGGCGTGGTCGGCCGCAACTATGCTTATCAGTGCGGTGGCGGGGCTACCGCCTTCTTCGACAAGGAAACCATCCTCAATCGCTTCATGGGCGCCGGCGCGCTCGGCACCTGCATGGATGATTTCAACGGCGACAACTACGATTTCGTGAAGGCCGGCTATATCGGCGGCGGCGGCATCAGCTGCAGCAACTCGGGCGCCCGGCCGATCCAGTCGCATCCAACACCCCACGGCACGCCGCGTTGGGGCTCCGACTGGAAAAAGGCAGTGGTCGACAATTATGACCACGCGGCCAGTGTCGGAAACCAGGGCGCGGTGATGGCCTACCGGCAGAACTATCTCAGCCTCGACCCGACCTTCACCGATGTGTTCGGGCGTCCATTGATGAGGATGACGTTCGACTTCCAGGACAACGAGGTCAAGCAGATGAACGGCCAGGCCGACATCTGCGTGAAGATCGCCAAGGAGATGGGTGCGACTAAGGTTGATCGGAGCATCCCTCCCGTGCCCTATTCGATCGTGCCTTATCAAAGCACGCACAACACGGGCGGGGCAGTGTTTGGAGCCGACCCGAGCACCAGCGTCCTGAACAAATACCTTCAGGTCTGGGATGTCCCGAACGTGTTCGTGACCGGCGCTTGCGTGTTTCCCCAGAACGCCGGGAAGAACCCGACCGGACCCGTAGGCGCTCTTGCCTACTGGGCGGTGGACGCGATCAAGAACCAGTATTTGAAGAATCCCGGCGCACTGGTTCCCTCCTGAGGCAACGCCTGCCGGATCCGCGGTTCGGATCCGGCAGGCAGGGTTTGAACCCCATATCGCCAGGGCCGGGTCGGCCGGGACCAGCCCGCAACAAACGCGTTGAAAGAAGCAAACATGAAATCGACTTTGCTTGGATTGACAACCGCAATTCTCACTACAGTCGGGTCGGCCCATGCGCTGGAGGCATCCCCCGGCAACGCCGAAGCCGGCGCAGCCGTCTTCAAGAGGTGCATGGCCTGCCACTCGGTCGGCCCAGACGCAAAGAACGGAGTAGGTCCGGTTTTGAATGGCATCGTCGGCCGAGCGGCCGGCGTGTATCCGGGCTACAATTATTCCGCGGCGAACAAGAATTCCGGTCTGACCTGGGATGAACCGACCCTGACGATCTATCTGCACGCGCCGCGCAAACTGGTCCCCGGCACAAAGATGACATTTGCCGGTCTCAGCAAGGACCAGGACATCGCCGACGTGATCGCCTACCTGAAACAGTTCAACGCCCAAGGACAGAAGTCGATCCTTGAGTGAGGGGCAACCGTCCGGATCGCAAAGCACGACCTTTATGAAGTTCCTGCTGCACAAGGGCCTGGGATATTCCTCGATCCATCGGATCGGTGACTACCTGCGCAGCCATGGAGCGGGTCGTCACTGGATCGAGCGATATCACGGCGACGTCTTTCTGGTCGTATTGGACGAAGTCGACGAGGCGATCCTTGGAAAGGAATTCTCCGAACTTCTTGATGCGGTCAACGAGACGGAGGGAGACGGGACACGAGGTCGATGAGTGAAAAAATCTTCAATGACAGAGTAAAATTGAAACGGGCATATGAGAGTCCCGCTGCCGACGACGGCAAGCGAGTGTTGGTTGACCGGCTTTGGCCGCGCGGGGTCAGGAAGACCGAAGCCGCCATCGACTGTTGGATGAAGCAACTCGCGCCAAGCACCGAGCTTCGGCAATGGTTCGGACACGATCCAGCCCGTTGGGAGGAATTCCGCCGGCGATATGCGGCGGAAATCCATGAGCATCGCGATGAACTGGAACAGCTGCGCGACCTGATACGGCAGGGCACCGTTACACTCGTCTACTCGGCTCATGACGAGGCCCACAACGACGCCGTTGTCCTTAGAGAGATTTTGCTGAGACACCGATAGTGACGGGGCGCTCCTCCATTGCCATTGGGCGTGCGATCGCGGCCACGACAACAAACTCTCCGGGAACCAAAGCAGAAAACACCCATCCAATGATCGATGGGCGTTCACCTTAGAGGAGAAGACGATGAAATTCTTCGTCGATACCGCCGATATATCCGAAATTCGTGAGCTTGCCGCCGCTGGCGTTCTCGACGGGGTGACCACAAACCCGTCGCTTGTAGCAAAGACCGGACGACCCATCAGGGATGTGATCAAGGAGATTTGCCAGACGATCGAGGGTCCGGTTTCAGCGGAAGTCACCGCGACCAATTTCGACGGCATGGTCGCCGAAGGAGAGCGTTTGGCCGGCATTGCCGCCAATGTAGCCGTCAAGGTGCCATCGACCTGGGATGGGTTCAGGGCTTGCCGGGCGCTTAGTCAACTCGGCCACAAGGTCAATGTCACCCTGTGCTTTTCAGCCAACCAGGCATTGCTCGCCGCCAAGGCAGGCGCGACCTTCATTTCGCCGTTTGTCGGCAGGCTTGATGACCTTGGGCTCGACGGCATGGAGGTGATCCGGGAAATCCGCAAGATCTACGACAACGACAAATCCTTCACGACGGAGATCCTGGCGTCTTCAATTCGCACCCCTCTCCATGTCAAACAGGCGGCGATCGCCGGCGCCGATATCGCGACCGTACCACCTGCGGTGCTCAGAAACCTCGCCAAACACCCACTCACCGACAAGGGCCTGGCGTCCTTTCTCGCCGACTGGGGTAAGACGGGGCAAGTAATCCTGTAATTCCCTGCCCGGGATCACGCGAGAGCAATCATAAATAATGCACACAACTGTCGATTAAATTCGTTTGCATGATAGCAGAGATGGCGAGAAACTACGGACAACAGACGTCCAATCGGCATCGAGTCCATGGCTGCACGTTTAGCACAAGCGGTGCCGAGAGCCTGAAGACGCACAATCAGGTGAAGGTATTCAGAGGCTGGCGGGCCTGAGTTCCCGCTTCTCGTCGGTATAGGCGATTTCAACACCTGATCGCCAAAGGAGAAGAAAATGCCTGAAGGCCATAACAAACCGAACGGGCCGGATCTGGTCCAGGGGATCGCGTTGTCCGATCTTCCCGATGGCGCAAAGCTTGTCGGCCATTGCGGCGATGAGCAGGTGCTGCTTGTGCGCCGCGGGGCGGAGGTCTTCGCCGTCGGGGCGACCTGCACGCATTACGGCGGGCCGCGCGTCGAGG
>NZ_RZRP01000030.1:0-17760 GCF_003997795.1 Mesorhizobium sp. M7A.F.Ca.US.005.03.2.1
CCTGCTCGGTGTTTGATGAGGTGAATGGCGAGCAGATCGCGGCCTTTCGGGACCGTAACAGCGGCTTTGTTCCCGTCGACCACCGCCAGCTCTGGGACAGCCGTTTTCCCGGCCATCCGGCAGCCGCGCGCATCGGCGCCAAAGGCGACATCTCGCTGTCGCCGGCGCTGAGCGGCACCGACGGGTTTTACTTCTGTGCATTGCGCAGGTCGGCCTGAATCCGATCGGATGTCGCCAATTCCTCGCGGATGCGTGGCGCCAGCCGGCAGGCCAGGCCGATTGTGCAGTGCAGCAAAAGCATTTGCCTGCCGTCCATGCCTCTGCAATAAGCTTATCCGCATAAAGGAAGGCAGCGGCCATGGCAGCAAAGATCGTACCCGCCCCCGACTATGAGGATCGCGTCAGGACCTCCTTCGCGCGCCAGAAGGCGATGGCCACGATCGGCGCCGAACTGACGCTGGTGACGCCCGGCATCATCGAGATCGAGATGCCTTATTCGGCGGCACTCACCCAACAGCACGGCTTCCTCCATGCCGGCGTCATTTCGACGGCGCTGGACTCGGCCTGCGGCTATGCCGCCTTTTCGCTGATGCCGGAAAATTCCGGCGTGCTGACCATCGAGTTCAAGGTCAACCTGCTGGCGCCGGGCAGGGGCGAGCGCTTCCTGTTCCGCGGCTCGGTGACCAAGCCAGGCCGCACCATCATCGTTGCCGACGGCCAGGCCTACGCCTTTGCCGCCGACGGCGAGGCCAAGCTGATCGCCACCATGACCGGAACGATGATGACGGTGGTCGGGCGTGATGGCATAGAAGGGTGAGTGGCCGGTTCGCCGCAGGCGAATTCATCGTGCCGGTGGCACGATGAAAGGCCACGGACGCCGGGAGCTGCCGGAGGCAGCGGGTCCCGGCGAGCGGCGGCGCAGATAAGCAGGTGATCGGGCGGAGAGGAGCAAATCATCATGACCGATAAAATTCGCCGCCTGTCGGGCAAGGACGTCCTCTTCGTCATGGCGGCGCAGGCCGAATACGGTCCGCATCTCAAGCAGCTGTTCACGCCATTGATGACAGGTGTCGGTCCGGTCGAGGCCGGCGTCAGGCTAGGCGCTGAACTCTCCTGGCTGAAGTCGCAAAAAACCCTGCCCGACCTCGTCGTGTCGCTCGGCTCAGCCGGCAGCCGGACGCTGGAGCAGACGGGAATCTACCAGGCGGTTTCGGTCAGCTACCGTGACATCGACGCTTCGCCGCTCGGCTTCGAGAAGGGTGCCACACCCTTCCTCGAACTGCCGGTGATCGTGCCATTGCCCTTCAAGATACCTGATATCAAGCAGGCGACGCTATCGACCGGCGGCGCGATCATCACCGGTGCGGCCTATGATGCTGTTAACGCCGACATGGTCGACATGGAGACCTTCGCCTGCCTGCGCGCCTGCCAGTTGTTCGACATTCCGCTGATCGGGCTGCGCGGCATTTCCGACGGGGCGGCGGATCTCAGGCATGTCGGCGACTGGACCGAATATCTTGAAGTCATCGATGAGAAGCTGGCGGAGGCCGTCATGCGGCTCGAACAGGCCATCGGTTTGGGCACGCTTCTGAAAGATTCGCCGCATGAAGACGCCAGACCGCTCTGAAACTCGCAACCCATTGCGTCGACTCATTTCTTTCTCTAAACGCTCGCCATGAAAACAGCCAATCATCCCGATACCGTCCTGATTGTCGATTTCGGCAGCCAGTTCACCCAGCTCATCGCCCGCCGCATCCGCGAGGCCGGCGTGTTTTCCGAGATCGTGCCGTTCCAGTCGGCCGAAGCGGCATTCAAGCGCATCAATCCGAAAGCCGTGATCCTGTCCGGCGGCCCGGCTTCGACCGGCGATATAGGCAGTCCGCGCGCGCCGCAGATCGTCTTCGACGCCGGCGTGCCGGTGCTCGGCATCTGTTACGGCCAGATGGCCATGTGCGTGCAGATGGGCGGCGTCGCCGAAAGCTCCGACCATCGCGAATTCGGCCGCGCCTTCGTCGAGATCCAGAAGGACAGCCCGCTGTTTGAGGGCCTGTGGGCGCCCGGCCAGCGCCACCAGGTGTGGATGAGCCATGGCGACCGCGTCATCTCCTTGCCCAACGGCTTCGAGGTGTTCGGCAAATCGGAGGGCTCGCCCTTCGCCATCTTCGGCAACATCGAGCGCAAGATGTACGGCATCATGTTCCACCCCGAGGTGGTGCATACGCCCGACGGTGCCCGGCTGCTCAGGAACTTCGTCCACAACATCGCCGGCATCGAGGGCGACTGGACCATGCGCGCCTACCGCGAGCACGCGGTCGAGGCGATCCGCAAGCAGGTCGGCAAGGGCAAGGTCATCTGCGCGCTGTCGGGCGGCGTCGATTCCTCCGTTGCCGCGCTGTTGATCCACGAAGCGGTCGGCGACCAACTGACCTGCATCCTTGTCGACCACGGCCTGATGCGCAAGGACGAGGCCGCGGGCGTGGTGGCGATGTTCCGTGAGCACTACAATTTGCCGCTCATTCTGGTCAACGCGTCGGACCGTTTCATCGACGCCCTCGAGGGCGAGTCGGATCCGGAGAAAAAACGCAAGACCATAGGCCGGCTGTTCATCGAGGTGTTCGAGGAAGAGGCCAAGAAACTCGGCGGCGCCGAATTCCTGGCGCAAGGCACGCTCTATCCCGACGTGATCGAAAGTGTCTCCTTCACCGGCGGCCCGTCGGTGACGATCAAGTCGCACCACAATGTCGGCGGCCTGCCGGCGCGCATGAACATGCAGCTGGTCGAGCCGCTGCGCGAGCTGTTCAAGGACGAGGTCAGGGCGCTGGGCAAGGAGCTTGGCCTGCCCGAGAGTTTCATCGGACGCCATCCATTCCCCGGCCCGGGCCTCGCCATCCGCTGCCCCGGCGGCATCACCCGCGAAAAGCTGGAGATCCTGCGCGAAGCCGACGCCATCTATCTTGACGAGATCCGCAAAGCCGGCCTCTACGATGCCATCTGGCAGGCATTCGCCGTGCTGCTGCCGGTGCAGACGGTCGGCGTGATGGGCGACGGCCGCACCTACGAGTTCGTCTGCGCGCTGCGCGCCGTCACCTCGGTCGACGGCATGACGGCGGATTTCTACCACTACGACATGGCCTTCCTGGGGGCTGCTGCCACCCGCATCATCAACGAAGTCCGCGGCATCAACCGCGTCGTCTACGACGTGACGTCGAAGCCGCCTGGAACAATCGAGTGGGAGTAGGGGGATTAGGCGGCAACAACGTGGTTTCGGCTGGCCTCGCCCTATAGGATGCCGTCGGTTCGATCATCAGGCGGATTCTCCCAAGCCGAATGCGAAACTACTTCAAGGCAGCAGCTTATGATCCGGATGGAGCCAGATGTGTTCCAAATCTGCAAGTTTCGCTGCCGGAGACTTCAAATTTGGCTGGATTCATGTTAGTGTAAGTGCAATGTAGCACAAGACATACGCTGCCTGAAGATATGGCACATGCTCACGGAAATTGTCGACTCGCTTTATGAAGCAGCGTTCATTTCAGAAAAATGGCCCGCCGTTCTCGAGGGGGTCACCGGTGCTGCGGCGTCGAAGGGTGGGGCACTCTTTGTTTTCGCCGATGGATTGCCTGTCCGTGGCAAGGCGGTTCCGTCCCTGCAGGGCCTGATGAAGGAAGTCACGGCAGACGAGACGTTGCGGCTTTCCACCGCCGCCACGCGCATGAGCGAACTGCGGCCGGCAAGCTTCATCGATGTCGACAGCTTCATGACCCCACAGGAAATTCGGGACGATCCAGTGCGTATCCGGTTGCGCACACTGGGGCTCGGGGCAAATACCTGCGCGGCGATCCCGATGCCTAGCGGCGAGCTCGTTATGTTCGTATTCCAGCGCGGTCTGGAAGATGGCGCCTATGCACCGGAGCATCTTGGATTGCTCGACCGCTTGCGGCCCGACATGGCGCGCGCCAGCCTTGCCGCCACGCGCCTTGGCCTGGAGCGCGCCCGCGGCACGGTGAATGCCTTGGCCACGATCGGACTTCCGGCGGCCGTCCTCGCCGGCAATGGTCGCGTCAGGGCAACGAACACCCTGTTCGATCAGGAAAAGACGTTCTTCGTGGCGACGGCGTTCGGCGGTATCGCCCTTGCCAATCCGGAAAGCAACCGTTTGTTCCAGATGGCCGTGCAGGCTCGCGACGGCGAACCCGTTTCGCGCTCCATTCCGCTGCGCAGCGCCTTGCCTCCGCCGGTCGTGGTGCATGTCCTGCCGCTCAAGCAGGACGCGGACGCGCATGACCTCTTTGGCGGCTGCGATCTGCTCATTGTCGCCACCGCGATCAGTGCCAGCACTCTGGTGCCCTCGCCGACCATATTGACCGGCCTGTTCGACCTGACGGCGGCGGAAGTGCGGCTTGCCACCGCGCTGGCCAAGGGCCTTAATCTGCAGGCGGCGGCGGCTGAAGCCGGCCTGCAATTCTCGACCGTGCGCACTTATTTGAACCGTATCTTTCGCAAGACGGGAACGAATCAACAAAGCCAGCTTGTTGCGCTTTTGAAATCGGCACATCCATTCCAGCAATGAGCTATCGGATCTAGGCGATTGCGCGTGATGTCCGACTTGCACGGGCTTTCCGCAAGCGCGATCGCGGCCCCGACTCCGAGTCATTTTAGCATCATATGGTGACTAGGCGGCTCGCACTCTTCCCGGCAATGTTCTGCATTGGAGTTGACCGGTGTGGTTCCCGGATGGGCCCGGACCTCTTCCACCGAAATATGGCCAAAGAGGCGTTCATGAAGACGGCGATCTATTTCATCGGAGTGGCGGCGGCCGCGGCCGTGGCGATCGTGGGCTTTCCGCAATTCATAGCGACAGCGAAGACAACCTATGATCGCTGCCCAGGCACCCTGGAGCATGGAAGGTGCGGAGGTTCACGCTTTTTTGTGCTCGTCACGGATTCGGGAAAACACAAAAAGCTCCGTTCCTCCTCCAGCTCGTCTGGACACTCGAGCTCAGGCATATGGGGTACCTCCGGACAGAGCCCACGCTCTTCCGGGCAGGGCGGCAACACCAGTGGCGGCACGTCGGGCGGTACGTCCGGCGGCACATCGGGCACTTCCGGACAGAGTTCCGGTACGTCAGGCAACACCAGTGGCGGCACATCGGGCGGCACGTCGGGCACTTCCGGACAGAGTTCCGGTACGTCCGGCAACACCAGTGGTGGTACGTCCGGCGGCACCAGCGGTGGTACGTCCGGCAACACCAGTGGTGGCACGTCCGGCAACACCAGCGGTGGTACGTCCGGCAACACCAGCGGTGGCACGTCCGGCAACACCAGCGGTGGCACGTCCGGCAACACCAGTGGTGGCACGTCCGGCAACACCAGCGGTGGTACGTCCGGCAACACCAGCGGTGGTACGTCCGGCAACACCAGTGGTGGCACGTCCGGCAACACCAGTGGTGGCACGTCCGGCAACACCAGTGGTGGTACGTCCGGCAACACCAGTGGTGGCACGTCCGGCAACACCAGTGGTGGCACGTCCGGCAACACCAGCGGTGGTACGTCCGGCAACACCAGCGGCGGCACATCGGGTGGATTGGGCGGCGGATAATCCAGCTCAGTCAGCTCGGCAGGACTTGATCGAATGGACGTCCGGCGGCAGACGTGTATGGATGTTCCAGTGGACCAGAGTGTCCATGCCCAAGGCGGCGAAAAGAACCCTGCCGCCCCGGTCCCGGCATGTCCCGGCTCGGCCAGCGGCCAATGGACCGGTATGGCAGGCGTGCTCATGGCCCTCGCAAACGTATGGCTTTTGCGCGACTGGACTGAAGCTGCCCATCTCAAGACGCTCGCCGTGTTGGTCTTGTCGGCCGCCGTCATGCTGGCCGTGGACTTGCTCGTCCACCGTGTCCAGCTCAATCCCACCACGGAACTGGCGCGGGACGCGATCCGGCCTGTCGATCCGCTGCGGCTTGTTCACAAGCTCGTCGGCTTCTGGATGACCATTGGGTGCATTGCGGGGCTATACGCCCTCCTGCCGGAATATGGCGACGCCTTCTATCAGCCGTTCAAGGACGCCGCTCTGTATCTGCTGCCGGGCCTCATTGTCGCTTCGCCTTTCTACATTCTCCATGTCGACCGCCGGCAGCGCGATCCCTTCGATGCCTACGCGCAGCTTCCTCTGCTGCTCGCCGGGAACCGTCCGGCGAACTGGAGCATGCTGGCCGCCCACGCGCGGGGTTGGCTCGTGAAGGCTTTCTTCCTGCCCTTGATGTTCGTCTATGCCAATAACGATCTCGGCGCGCTGTGGTCGGCGCCGCTGTTCCCGCAGTGGGACTTCCGGGATGTCTTCGCCCGGCTCATCGATGTCTTCTACCTTCTGGATGTGCTCTTGGCGGTGATTGCCTATACGCTGACGTTGCGGGTGATCGACAGTCACATAAGGAGCACCGAGCCGACGATTGGTGGTTGGGCCATCTGCCTCATCTGCTACCGGCCGTTTGTGGACGCGCAGGGGCACTACATTCAATATGAACTGGACGAGCTCCATTGGGACAAGGTCCTGGCGCCCTATCCCTGGCTCTATGTACTATGGGGCAGCGCCATTCTGCTCTTGGTTTTCATCTATGTCTGGTCGACGGCGGCCTTCGGCCTGCGATTCTCCAACCTCACCCATCGTGGAATCATCACCAACGGCCCCTATCGCTGGGTGAAACATCCGGCCTATCTGAGCAAGAATCTTTGCTGGTGGCTGATCTCGGTGCCGTTCGTCGCTGGTGCGGGCTGGCTCACGGCGGTTCAATCCTGCCTGATGCTGGGCGCCGCCAATCTTGTCTATTACCTGCGCGCCAGGACCGAGGAACGGCATTTGAGCGCCGACCCGATCTATCGGGACTACCAGGCCTTTATCGCCGAGCATGGCCTCGTGGCCCGCGTGCTGAAGTTGGTGCAGCCCCCTGCCTCGCGCTCATTTTAGCATCATATGATGACTAGGCGACCCTGGCTTTTAACGGCATTTTTCAGCTCGGCTCTGGATCGATGCCGTGCCTTGCGGGGGAGAGGCGACACTCCTCGCGGTTGATCCGGAAGAGCAAGGACAGTCGCTAAGTCGGGGTCTCGGCAATGCCGAAAGCATTACCTTTCGCGCGCTCCTTCCTCATCCTTGGGTTTTGGCTGGCGATTGCATCGCTTGTCGGCACAGTGGCATTGCTGTCGATGCCCCCCGCCTCTCGTGCCGAGGACACCCAGACGGCCGAGGACACCCAGACGCAGAATGTTTTGAAGCCGGGCGATATCGCGGCCTCCGGCTTTGCCGGGGTCAGGCTTCAGGTCGAGGGGCTGCCGCCAGGCGTGGATCCCCTCTCCAAGACCGTCATCGATCCCGACGGGGTCACGCTGCGCATCTATGACGGAAGCCTCGTTGCCGCGCCGCTGGCCGGCCAGCAGCTTAATCTGCCTCTGCGCAAGGACTTCAAGGCCGGGGATATCGGCCATGTATTCGGGCTGGTTTTCGACACGCTCCCGGCCGACGAGCGCGGCACGCCCGGCCTCTATGCGGCAGCCACGTCCGCCTTTGGCCTCTATATTGTCGGCCCCGACAAGGACGGCGACGGACAGCCCGACCGGCTGACGAGAGGGGCTCCCGGCGCCCAGTTCATGGAGGGTCTGTTCGGCAAGGCCCCCTTTGGCGGCGCCGGGGCGATCTGGAAGATAGACAGCGCGACGGGCGAGGCCAGCCTCTATGCGGAGCTCTCCAAGGAAGGCGCGATCAACAGCGGGCCCGGCATCGGCGGCCTTGCCTTCGATCCCGCGAGCCGTTCGCTCTATGTTTCCGACCTTGACACCGGGCTAGTTCATCAGCTCAAGGGCCCGACTGCCGGCACCGATGCCGGCCAGTTCGATCATGGACTGCAGGGCGGGCCGCTGGCGGGCAAGGAGGCCGTCGCCGATGATGCAAAGCAGCTCGACGTCACGTCTCCGGACTTCGACGCGGCCAATCCGTCGACCTGGGGTTTTACGCAGAATGCGCGCCGGATCGACGGCATGGCGGTGCACGGGAAGCGGCTCTATTACGCTGTCGCGGAAGGTCCTGAAATCTGGTCCGTCGGCCTCGCCGAGGATGGCTCCTTCATGCCGGATGCCCGCATCGAGGTCGGCGTCGACGCCTCGCAGCCCGGCACGGTCACGGCGATAGTCTTCGACAACAGCGGCGACATGGTCCTGGCGCTGCGCAATGCGGTGCAGAATGCAGGTGATTTTGCGGCACTTGTCAGTGGCGGCCCCACCGATGTGATCCGCTATGCGCCCGAAGCCCCGGACGATCCGCAAACAGCATCGGCCTGGCAACTGGATACGCTCACCTATCCTGTTGGTCAGTCCATCGAGCGGCGCGATGCCAGCGGCGGCGTGGCGCTGCAATATGCCTACAAGCCCGACGGCAGCCTCGACCTCACCGCCTGCGGCGGAACGCTGCTTGCTTCCGGCGATGTCCTGGATCGGCAAAAGCCTGTCCATGGTCTGCAGATTGGTGCGGCAAGCCAGTTTCAGGCTGCTGCCGGCGCAGACGTTCCAACTGCCTTCGTTGCCCTTGATCCGGCTCAGGATGATGCGGCGGCGCGCGGCCATGCCGGCGGCGTTGCCGTTCTCTCGCAATGCGAAGGCGGCAGCGGATTCCCAGCCGTAGCCTCGGACGAACAGTTTCCCGGTATACCGGGAGGCGGCCAACCTGGCTTTCCCGGTGTCGAGGGCGGCGGCGGCCAGCCCGGCTTTCCAGGCGTTGACGGCGGCGGCGGGACCGGCTTTCCCGATGTTGAAGGTGACGGCGGCCAGACCCGCGGCAAGCTCACGCTGACCAAGACGGGCACCGTGCCGAAATGCTCCCCCAAGGGCGGGTGCGCCTTCAACATCGAAGTCAGCAACGACGGGCCAGAAGTTCCAGGTCCCATCACGATCAACGAGCAGATCGAGGCGCCCCAGGCGACGCTGACCGGCGAACCCAACGCACCTTGGCAATGCAGCAAGGCGGCGCCCTTCACCTGTACGCATCCGGGGCCGGTGCCCGCCAACGGCAAGCTCGATATGCGCCTTGTCTTCGCGCCGAATACCCCGCCGGAAACGAAAGAGGTCAGGAATTGCGCGGTCCTCGCCGGCGGGACGCCGCCTCCAGGCAATCAGCAGAAAGCGAACAATCAACAGCCGGCCGCGCTGCCGCCGCCGACGGCCAGCAACGCGAACGGTCTTGCGGTGCAGGCCTCGGGCGTGCCGGCGAGCTGCTCGCCCAAGGCTGGGACCTGCGAGTTCGAGGTCAAGGTCACCAACACCAGCGCCAATGCAGTCACTGGACCCTTCCGGGTCATACAGACCCTGTCGGTCGGAACTCAGAGCCAGGCGAAGAATTCCCCTACCAGCCTGAATGTGCCGGCCGGCCTGCAATGCAAGCCCGATGGGCGGGAGCTCGATTGCCAACAGCCGGAGCTCACCTTGGCTCCCGGCGAAAGCCGCTCCATGAAGATCGCCTTTACCATCGACACGACCGAAGGTGGCGAAGCCGATTTCGTGCAGAGCAAGGCCGCTGTCACCTTTGGACCGCTGGCCGGCGAGGCGACGGCCGCGATTGCCTTCGACGAACCCCTCAACAACAAGCTGCCAGAGCCTGGCGCGCCAGAGGCGGGCGGCAACCCGCCGGACGGAGACGCCGGCGGACAGCCGGCGGCGCCGGCCTGCGCCACCTTGCCGCTCGATCCGGACATGCCGGTGCAGACCGGGCCGGTGGTGATTTCGAAGAAAGGCCCGGCAAGCTGCCCGCTCAAAGGACCGTGCACCTTCGAGATCACGCTCACCAACACCACCGATGCGCCGGTGCCCGGTCCCATACCCTTCACCGACACGATCGATGTCGCGGGCGCCAAGCTTTCCGACGATGCTCTGCCCCCACCCTTCGCCTGCGAGAAGGGTGGCCCGCCGGTCAAATGTTCGTTCGGCAATGCGGCCACGGCGCTCGGGCCGAAGGAATCAAGAAGCGTTTCGCTGCGCTTCGACCTCGAACTGCCAGCCGGCACCAGGACGGTGAAGAATTGCGCGATGACGTCCCCGGCCGCGGTGCCGCAGAAGAAGGCCGAGCTTACGGTACCGATGAGCCGGCGCCCGCTGATTACTTATGCGGCCTTCCGATCAGCATCGCTCGCCGAGGGCAAGGGCCTTCTGCATTTCATCGACAATCCCGGCGGCAATATCGACGGCGTGTCGAGCGTTACGAAAGAATGCACCCAATGGCAGTTGCAGGACAACGCCTTCGCCATGCGGCAGAACAACGGCCTGGAACTCCATTTCACTCATATGCAGATCGATCCTGACCAGAGAGGTGTGGTTGGTGGTGGTAAAGTCGTCGGCGACGTCTTTTATTTTCCGAATGATGGCGGCGGCGCGTTCTTCGGCAAGGTCACCAACGGGAGAGTGGTCGGAAACACATTCGAATTCGATGTGGCTTGGAAGGCAGCACATGGCGACACCGGCCACTATGAGGGCACGATCAATCCCGACGGCAGCGCGACCGGAAATCAGGTCAATCGAGCGGGTGCCCGCGGCACCTTTACGAGTATGGGCAACCGGTGGCAGTGCAAAAGCAGCAAATTTTGTGAAAAATATGCCGTCCGCGCGACTACGGTGGCAAGTTTAGTCCGCGAGAAAAAGTGCCGGATGAAGGGACCCGAACCCCGCTGGTCGGCCGATGTGCAGAAGCACATCGATTTCTGCATGTCACGCGCCAGCACGGTTGATCCCGCGTTTGAGGCGGAGGAAAAGGCACGAGCCGACAGGCTTAAGCAATGCGTCGCCGAGAGTGACGCAAGACCGGCTTGCCCCGCTGTTGCCAACGACGTGGTCGCCATCAACGATCAAATGAAGGCCCTGAACTGCAAAGACGCCCTGAAGACGGCGACGGTTACAGGCGTGTTCTCCTTTTGTCAGATAAACCCGCTGACCGGCAATGTGCTCAAGCAGGCATTGCAGAAAAAACTCGATGCCTGCAAAGCCCAGCTCGCCGCCAACGGGAATGCCGGCGCGGGCGGAGCCGATGCCGGCGGCGCGGACGAGGGCGATGGCGTCGGTGGCGGTGGCAAGGTGCGGGAGCCGGCACCGGAACAATGCGCTGTGGTCAACATCGAGGAGGTCAATCCGCCGGGCGGCGGCGGCCAGGTCGATCCGCAAGCCTCGACCGCGGGGCCGCTCAGCCTGGTGAAGACATTCACCACCTGCGTCGAAAACCGCTGCGTTTTCAACGTCACGATTTCCAACACAAGCGATGCCGAGGTCAAGGGACCGGTCGAGTTCACCGACGACGTGACCGGCGACGGCGCCGTCTTCAACAGCGCCACCGTCTCGGCCGCCTCCGATCCCAAATTCAACTGCGCCAGGCAGGGGCAGGGTTTCATCTGCTCCAACCCGGCGGTCACGCTCGCGGCGAAAAGCTCCGTCAGCATCCCCCTCACCGCCGATCTGGGCAAGGGCATCGGCGCGGTCAAGGAAATGAAGAACTGCGCCACGCTGAAAGGCGCGGCTGCACCGTCCTGCGCCACCGCCCGGCTGCTGCAGCCCGCGCCGCAGCCCGAACAGCCCAAGAACCTCGCGCTGGCGCACAATCCGGCGGTGGCGCAATGCTCGGACATAGGCGGCGGATGCGTCTTCACGACATCAGTCAGCAATCCCGCCGACGCGGCGGAGTTCAATGGGCCGCTCTCCTTCACCGTCCATCTCTCGCAGCCGGACGGCAGCGCCTTTCCCAACATCGCGATGGAGGGCGGCGGCGAGGCAGCAAGTGTCCCCGGTGTGACCGCGCCGATCTCCTGCAAGAAGGACGGCAATGACGTAACCTGCACCTCCGCGGTGACGGCGAAAATTCCGCCCGGCAAGACTGTGCCCGTGTCGATGACGTTCAAGCCCGGCAGCGGAACGAATGCGACTGCGATCAAGACCTGCGCTTCGTTCGCGGGCGGCGAACAGACATGCGCCAGCATTCCGCTGGTCAAAGGCCCGCTGCTCAGGGCCCAGAAATTCACCGCGGCCACCTCTTGCGTGCCGAGTTGCGCCTTCGGAATTTTGCTGAAGAATGTCGGAACTGACGCTGCTTCCGGCCCCTTTGTCATCAAGGAGGATTTCAAGCCCATCACCGACACCACGATCGAGACCGTCGATGGCGACTTCGCGTGCTCGACCACCAATGGCACCGTCGGATGCATCTCGACCAACAAGGGCACGAATGTTCTAAAACCCGGCGAAACGCTCAGCGGCCGGGTGCTGGTCAAAACCTCGAGGGTTTCTCCGACCTACACGAACTGCATCGACTATAATCCGGCCGCCAACGCCAAGCCCAGTCCGTTCGACAGGGATTTCGCCGGCCGCTGCGTCACCATCAAGGACGAGGTGCATAAGGGCGCTAATCTGATGGTCGAGGTCCTCCCTCCCAACGGCAAACCGAACGGCGTTGGCGAGTGTGGCATCAACGAAGTGTGCCGCTTCAGAGTCAGCGTGAAGAGCAATGGGTCGGATACGGTCGTCGGCCCGCCGCCATTCAACGCCAAGGTCCGGAATGGCATCGTTCAGTTCATCAATGCCGATCTCACAGTAAAAGGCACCGGCGCCTGCAGCAAGAAGGATGGCGACACCCAGACTGTCGCGTGTCAGAGCGCCGTGTCGATGCCCCCGGAAACATTCCTCGATGCCGATGCCGTGGTGATCGCCGGGGCGACATGGAAGAAGAACGATACGCTCACCTTATGCGCGACAGTACCGCCGGTTGACAGCAATCCGAATGACAATGAAGGCTGCGCGTCGGTCAAGCTCGACCCCTTCAGCGTCAAGGTCACCAAGACCGGCGATCAATCCTGCACCCTGGGCGGCGATTGCCACTTCGCCCTCAGGCTGTTCAATCCGGGGCCGATCGACCACAACGCGCCGGTCACCATTTCCGACAAACTGACGGGGCTTGCCTCGGCGCAGATCGTCTCGATCACGCCGCCACTGCCCTGCGCGACGCAGCCGACGCAGATCCCGTTCTCCTGCACATCGCCCGGCCCCGTGCGCCTCGATCTCGATGCCCCCGAAGGCAGCGAGTTCGGTCCGCGCAACTTCAACATGGTCGTGCGCCTGCCGAGCGATGCCTCGGCAGCCCGGTTCTCGAATTGCGCCGACGTCTCGGACGGAACGCCCGGCATCAATGATCAGTCCTGCAAGACGGTTTCCCTGATCCCGCCCGTGCAGACCTGTCAAGGCGGCATGGTGCTCGCCAATGGCATCTGTGCCTGTCCGCCCAACACCAGATGGGATGGCAAGAGCTGCAGCGGAACCGGCGGCGCTTCCACCTCGAAGCCGATCACGCCCGAGGCGGCGCCGGTCCTCGCCGTCCCGTCCGCCACCTGCAAGTTCGGCATGATCCTCGCCGGCAATGGCCTGTGCGCCTGCCCCGCCAACACCAAATGGACCGGCAAGGCCTGCGAGGCCGCCGGCCCAGGAAGCGGCGGAATTGGCTTGATCAAGCAGGCTCCGCAGGTGCAGGCCAGGGTCTGCCCCGCCGATCGGCCGATGGGGGCGTACCCCAATTGCTGTCCGCAAGGTACGGAATATCGTAATGGCAAATGCCGTTCTCAGAAGACGGCACCCATAGAGGTCAAGTGCGGCAGCGGCCTTGTGAAGGATGCAAGGACCGGACGGTGCATCGCCTGCAAACGCGGCAGCCATGCCGAGGGCAATGCCTGCGTGCTCAACAGGATCAAGCAGCAGCCAGGAATCTGTCCCGCGGATCGGCCGGTTGGTGCCTATCCCAATTGCTGTCCGCAAGGGACCGAGTACCGCAATGGCAAATGCCGCTCCCCGCAGCCGGCCCAGGTAAAGTGCCGCCGGAGCCAGGTGCTTGATGCCGCGACCGGCGTCTGCGTCGATCGCGCAAGGCAACGGTTCTGTCCCGCTGACCGCCCTGTCGGGGCCTATCCGAATTGCTGCCCAGAGGGCTACCAGTTTGGACGCGGAAAGTGCCGTCCGATGCGCGATCAACAGCAGGAACAGCAATCTTGTCCCGCCAACCGGCCCGTCGGGGTCTATCCGAACTGCTGCCCGGAGGGATATCAATTTGGGCGCGGCAGGTGCCGCATGATCCGCGACCAGAATCAGCAGCCACAACAGCCGGATCAGGGCACCAGGCCTGTCCGCAAGAAGACCTGTCCGGACGGCACGGTCGTCTATGGCCGGTATAGCAAGTGCCCGAACGACAACCCCGCGCCACAACCACAACCACAACCACAACCGCAACCGCAACCGCAACCGCAACAACAGCAATGCAGAGGCGACCAGGTCAGCACGTCGTCCGGCTGCGTGTGTCCGACCGGCACGAGGGAATCCAGTGGCCAGTGCATCGATCGCGTCAATTGAGCCAAGTGAAATGACATCGGGAGATTGCATCCGTGAAACCCTCGTTCTTCGCGACACTGGCGGGCATGGTGGCCATGGCGGGTGTTTCGATCTTTCACCCCACTGAACTCCATGCCGGAGCCCCGCTGACCGACGTCTGCTATGAAGCGCCTTGCTCCGTCCAGAAAGCGGAAAGCAAAAACGGCAAGCTCGATCAGGCGCCGCAGATGCTCGCCTTCGAGATAAAGATAAGGTTCGGATGCCCGGACGGCTTTCGCAAGGAAGACGGCGAATGTGTGCGCGACCGAAGAGGCAAGAAGAGAAGGTTTGAATGCCCCGACGGCTTCCATCGGCAGGACGGTGAATGCGTGCGCGACCGAAGGGGCAAGAAGAACCAGGCGAGAGGTTGCCCGGAAGGCACGGAGTTCCGCCGCGGCAAATGCCGCGAGAGCGAGTTCCCCCCTGTGGAGCAAGAGGAGGAGCAGACCTGCTCGCACAATGATCACTTGGAGAACGGCCGGTGCGTGCCGTGCCGACAAGGCCAGCATGTCGAAGGAGATGAATGTGTACCGGACTAGAATTCTTCGGATAGGCCTGACGGCTCTTGGCCTGGCGCTCTCCTCTTTGCTGGCGCAGGCCGAAGATGCCGAAGGCTGCACCGACAATCCGTTCGTCGGACGTTTCCAGGGCGCGACGATCGCCTATTGCAAGGCGAAGGATTTCGATGAGTTGGTGTTCCTGCAGTCACCGCATGATTATGGCGCGCTGCTGGAGCGCAATGCCATGAAGGACAGGTCGGGGCCGGAATGGCTCAAGCAGCAGGGAAGAGCCAGCGAGTTGCGCTATGAATTGCCGCCCGGCAGTTCTTCGCTGGAGGTCGCGAGCAGCTATGAGGCCGATCTCAAGGCGAAAGGCTTCAGCATCCTTTTCTCCTGCGCCGATCAGGAGTGCCTGGTCGGCAATCTGCGCGACCTCTACCTGCTGGGCGAACAGCTCGATCCGACCAATGGCATATCGACCGCCTATGCCGACCATGTCCGCTACCTCCTGGCCAAGCTCGAGCGGCCGGAAGGTGCCATCTATGTGAGCGCCATGGCCGGCGAGGACAAGGACAGGGCCGTCGTCTTCGTGCGCGTGCTGGAAGCCAAGGGCATGGATCCCGCAAAGGTGGCGACGGCGGCTCCCGAGGATCTGTCGGATTCACTCGCTTCGCAAGGCAGCGTCAATCTTTATGGCATCCTGTTCGATTACAACCAGGACGCCGTGAAGCCGGAATCGAAGCCGGCTTTGGACGAGATCGCCAAGGTGCTGACCGACAAGCCGGCGCTGCGCCTCAAGATCATTGGCCATACCGACAATGCGGGCAGCGCCGCCTATAATCTCGATCTCTCTACCCGCCGCGCCGCCAATGTGTCCGCGGCCTTGGTGGGCGGCTACGGCATCGATCCCGCCCGGCTCTCATTCGAAGGGGCGGGCCTGTCACGCCCGATCGAATCCAACGACACCGACGAAGGGCGCGCCAAGAACCGCCGCGTCGAGCTTGTCGTGCAATAGCCGGTTCGGATCATGAAGCCTGTGCACGACTTCAAAAGATTTGGCCACACCGGGCTGTGCGCGCTCATGGCGCTGGCCTGCGCTTCCCGCATCGCCGACGCCGCATCCATCACCATCGACTGCGCGCGCGAAGACAAGTTGGTCGTGGGCTGGACCGCACCGCTCGCCCTTTCATATCCCGGCGGGGCCAGCGGCGACCTGGCGCTGACGTCGGAACATATCACATTCACTTTGCCCGCCGCGCAAACCCTGACGACCGGCGTCGTCGACGGGACCGATGTGACGGCAACCTCCATATACGGTTCAGGCGAAACATCTTCAGTGATGCCCGACCCGGCGGCGCTCATGGCGTGCGTGGAGAATTCACTGCAGCCGGAGCTCAAGGATGATGCGGATGCGCAGGCCCTTGCGCTGCTCGGCTGCGCGCCCAAGGTGGCAGTGAGCACGTCTCCGATTGCCGTCCACGCAAGCGTGTCGGTTGGTCTCTTTCCGGGAAACGAGCCGACGGTGCCGGACGTGAACGTCGAGATCAGACGCAGCTATAGGAACGCGAAAACCCCGGCGGGCGATGCCATCACCATCGAAACCTATCCCAGCAACTGCAAGCTTGCTGGGCAATGAGCAGCGACCCATCGCTTTCCGGGGACCGCAAGGGGCGATAACTCTGGCAACCGATTCGGCATCGGGCAGCGCGTTGGCTGTTTCCAGGAACATCCTTGACTGGATTGCGTTTCCTATTCCGGACCTTTCCAAAACAGGGAGAACGGTGTCATGGACTGGAACCGCGTGGAAGGAAACTGGAAACAGGTGAAAGGCAAGGTCAAGGAGCAGTGGGGCAAACTCACCGATGACGACCTTGACCGCATCGCCGGCAAGCGCGATCAACTCGAAGGCAAGATCCAGGAGCGTTACGGCATCGAAAAGGACCGCGTGCGGCGCGATGTCGACGATTGGTACGGGCGGCAGGGTTGGTAGGCATGTGAGCCCGGCTGTGGCCATTCCAGGACGCGGCCCAACAGTCCGGCAGGACCATGCGGGCGCTGAGCCTTGTCGTCGGTTGAGTTTTGCAGCAAGGATTTCGTACTGTGGCTGAAAATATCTCTCGCAAGCAGGAGCAACGGGGGACAAGAAGAATTGTCACGTGGGCGATCGCAGTTATCGCCGTGATTTTTCTTGCTCTACTGGCTATATTCGTGTTCGGCCCGTTGCTATGACTTTCATGGCGATGATTGAGCTGTCTCCGATCCGGGGATGATCGGGCATTGGTCGGGGACGCGGGCAGCGGCCACCAGTGAGCAACTATGCTTCAGGCGAGGGCATGCGGCCAGCGCTGCTTCCGCGGCCGGACGACGCCAAGGCGGCGCACCTATATCGACCGCCGTCGCGCGGCTAGCCGGTCTGCAGTGCCGGCACAAAAACCTGTTTCACAAGAATCTTGCTGAACACGATTTCGCCGGGAACATATCAGGAAACGATTGGTTTGGTGGCGGTACACCCAACCAGGAGATCCACCATGATCGTCAAACTTCTGTCCGCCGCTGTGCTCGCGCTCACATTGGCCACATCGGCAGTGGCACAGTCGAACAGTTCCGGCTCCAACAGCGGTTCGGGCTCGAACGACGGCACCGGCGCTACGTCTGGAAATACCGGCGGCAACAGCGGCACCGGCTCTGGAACGTCCGTGAATCCTTCCGATCCGAGCACTACAAATTCGACAAATTCCACAACGAAATCAGGTGGCATGACTGACCGCTGCAAAGATTCGGCAGGCAATGACATCGACAACAACACCGCGACCGGCACGACAACATCGAATGTGCAGAAC
>NZ_RZRP01000310.1:0-6654 GCF_003997795.1 Mesorhizobium sp. M7A.F.Ca.US.005.03.2.1
GCTCCTGATGGCGTGGGAGCTTTATGCCGCCTATTCCGGCATCAGGGCCACGATACTGCCGGCGCCGTCACGCGTCTTCGAGCAAGCGATGCTCAATCGCGAGGCGCTGGCCGACAATGCCGTTCCGACCATCCGTTCCACGCTTCTTGTCTTTGCCTGTTCGCTCAGCGCCGCCTTCGTGCTGTCGATGCTGGTCGACTTCTTCCAGCCGCTGCGGCGTGCGTTGTTTCCCGTCTTCATCGTCAGCCAGACCTTGCCGCTGGTGGCGGTCGCGCCGCTGGTGGTGCTGTGGTTCGGCTTCGGGCTGGCGCCCAAGATCATGCTGGTGGCGCTGGTCACCTTCTTTCCGATGCTGGTCGCATTGGTCGAAGGCTATGAGGCGA
This sequence comes from Mesorhizobium sp. M7A.F.Ca.US.005.03.2.1, assembly GCF_003997795.1. Classification (NCBI taxonomy): domain Bacteria; kingdom Pseudomonadati; phylum Pseudomonadota; class Alphaproteobacteria; order Hyphomicrobiales; family Phyllobacteriaceae; genus Mesorhizobium; species Mesorhizobium sp. M7A.F.Ca.US.005.03.2.1. The sequence continues at coordinate 384 of NZ_RZRP01000310.1, forward strand.
CCGAGGCCGAGATCGGGCAAATGCTGCGCGCCATGGGGGCAGGGCGCTGGCGCATCTTCCTGCTCGCGCGACTGCCTTCGGCGCTGCCTTACTTCTTTGCCGGGTTGAGGATCTCCATCACCTATGCGGTGGTCGGCGCCATCTTCGCCGAGTATGCCGGTGCCGCAAAGGGACTGGGCATCTACATGCTCAATGCCAAGAACAATTTCCGTCCTGATCTGGTTCTTGCCGCCGTCGGTGTCAGCGCGGCGCTGACCCTTGTCCTGTTCGGGTTGACCGTGTTGCTGCAGCGTCTTGCCATGCCCTGGGAGCGAGCCGGCAGGGAAACTGCCGGGAAGGGGGCCTGGCGATGAGCCGGCTCGAACTGCGGCATGTGCACAAGGCGTTCGGTGGGCTCGACGTGCTGGCCGATATTTCGCTCAGCGTCGGCGCTGGTGAGTTCGTCTCGATCCTTGGACCCTCGGGTGCCGGCAAGTCGACGCTGTTCCAGCTTCTGACCGGCGCCGAGCATGGCGAGGGCGAGATGTTGTTCGACGGCGCGCGGCTCGACGACCACGGAAGGCACTTCGCCTTCATGCCGCAGCGCGACGCGCTGATGCCATGGCGGCGCATCCTCGACAACACGACGCTCGGGCTCGAAGTGCAAGGTATGAGGAGACAGGCGGCGCGGGCGCGCGTTGCGCCGTTGTTTGCCGAATTCGGGCTTGCCGGCTTCGAGCGGCATTTTCCCGCGCAGCTGTCCGGCGGCATGCGCCAGCGCGCGGCCTTGCTGCGCACCGTGGTGCAGGAGCGCGACATGCTCCTGCTCGACGAGCCGTTCGGCGCGCTCGATGCGCTGACCCGCACCGCCATGCAGCGCTGGCTCGAACAGATGTGGCGGCATCATCGCTGGACGGCGCTCTTGATCACCCATGACGTGCGCGAAGCCGTGTTCCTGTCCGACCGCATCTATGTGCTGTCGGCGCGCCCGGCCCGCATCGTGCGTGAAATCAGGGTGCCGTTGCCGCGCCCGCGCAGCCTTGGCGGCGATGCCGCGCGCCAGGCAAGCGCGCTCGAGGCCGAAATCCTCGACATCATCCTCAACCCCAATCCATCCAAAGGACACGATCATGACTGACTTGACGCGTCGGCAGGCCTTGTTGCTGACCCTTGCCACCGGCCTTCCCTTGATTGCCGGGACGGGTCGGGCTCGAGCACAATCGGCGGCACAAAAGGTCACCGTCGCCCTCGACTGGACGGTCAATACCAACCACATCGGACTGTTCGTCGCCCGCGACAAAGGGTTTTATCGCGAAGCCGGGCTCGAGGTCGACATCCTGCCCTACAGCGATACCGGTGCGGGCACGCTGGTCGCAAACCGCGTCGCCGATTTCGGCATCAACGGCACCATCAGCCTGTTCACCCAGAGAACCGCCGGGGCGGATCTGAAGGGCGTCTATGCGGTGGTGCAATCCGAAACAGGCCGCGTGGTCTTCAATGCGGCACGCAACGAGATCAAAAGCCCAAGAAGCCTCGACGGCTTGATCTATGGCGGCTTCGGCAGTGCCTGGGAAAACGCGCTGATATCGACCATCATCCGCCACGACGGCGGCAAGGGCAATTTCGAGACGGTGACGCTCGGCACCTCAGCCTATGAGGCGCTGGCCAATGGGTCGGTCGATTTCACGCTCGAAGTCTCGACCTGGGAGGGTGTCGAAGCCGAACTCAGGGGCGTCAAACAGCGCAGCTTCGTCTATGCCGATTATGGCGTGCCTGACGAGCACACGACGCTGATCTCTTCGAGCGAAGCCTATCTCCAGGCCAATCCCAAGCCTGCGGCCGACTTCGTTCAGGCGACGCGACGCGGCTACCAGTTCGCTGTCGACCACCCCGACGATGCGGCAACCCTGCTGATCGCTGCAAACAAGGATGCCTTGACCAATCCGGCGCTGATCCACGCCTCGCTGAAGGCATTGATCGACGGCCATTATCTACGCAGCCAAAGCGGGGCCATCGGGGCGATGGATCCGGCCAAGATGGAAGCGATTGGCGACTATCTCTTCGCCTCCGGCATTTTGCGCGATTCCGACGGCAAGCTGGTTGCTCGACGCCCGGATTTCGGGAGCTATTTCCGCAACGACTATCTGAGCTAGTCTGGCAAAACCAAATGACATGGGTCGTCAGTCTTTCTGGGCGACCGCGTGGAGCAGGTCGTCTGGAAGTGGCGCCCTGGCTCCCCGACAGCCAGTTTAAGACCGATCTGATCTTGTTGATTAACTGCCCGGCAATGGTTGCGTGCAAAGGTCGCCCTGAGGGATCATTGGGGTGTTTGCATTGCTGATATCAAAAAGCGAGGCGCTTTCGCACGTGAGTGACGGCACGATTCTGTCCGCAGCCCGAAAGCGTGAGATCCTGGTGGATTTGCGCGAAGGTTTCTTTCGGATCTGCGCGCTGGCCTTCGCGGGCATGTTCGTCTACCGCGGCGTGTATCACCTGATGCTCGACCCGACGCGCATCAATGTGGCGCTGGTGGCGATTTCCGAGATCCTGACCTTTACCTGGCTGCTTCTGTCGCGTCGGCCGAAGGTTCGCGACTGGAACCCGCTCACGGTGGTTGTCTCCGTGATCGCCAGCTTCGGTGTCGGTTTCATCGACCTGGAGTCGGGCGTGGCCATCATCCCGGTCCATGTTGCGGCGCCGCTGCAGGCCCTGGCGTTGGGGTTCGTGATCTGGGGAAAGATATCGCTGGGGCGTTCTTTCGCCATTCTGCCGGGCAATCGCGGCGTGATGACAGGCGGTGCCTACCGCCTGGTACGGCATCCGATCTATGCCGGCTATCTTGCCGGCCATGTCCTGTTCCTGCTATCGGCCTTTTCCTTCTACAATCTAGCTGTCTACGCGGTGATCACCTTCTTCCAGGTGCACCGCATCCTGCGTGAAGAGGCGCTGCTGGCCGTCACGCCGGAGTATCGGGACTATATGAAGCGCGTCCACTACAGGCTGTTCTACGGCGTCGTTTGACAAGCGCCCCGGCGCGCAGCAACCACACTGGCAACGTTGATCGTCAATAGACCTGCGCATTGTTTGTGCAAACTAATATTACAACTTTATTATTTCAGAAATTTTGAGATATATATACCACACTTCAATTTCAGTATTCTCTCTGTGAAGCTGAAACTCACTACCTCGCGTAATTGCTTCTGCAATCGGCTTCTCGCCATCTCCGGCCGATCGGAAAGCCCGCCACACTGGTGGGCTTTCTGCGGTCCACAGGCGTGCCGGAATTAAATTCTGGTTGCCATCACCTGGATGGCTGTTCTGTTGCTGGCGTGACTTCTTCCGCGCGATGCCCGCCACAATCGCGGAACGGTAGGCCTTTGGAGCGCTCGTCTTTTGAACATCGCAGCTGCGACGTTCAATCCTACGGCGCCGGCTCCTATGGCGGCGGCGGCCTTGGGCTCGTGCTGCTCATTGTCATCGTGCTTGTCGTACTCGGGCGCATCTAGCCGAGTTATCGCCAACTGATCGCAATCTCGTGAGCGCCCCAATGTCGGCGTGCACCGGATTGTGATGCAGGCAAGCCGGCTTGTGATCCTGCACTCTGCAAAACTTTCGTATGGTCATTGCGGTCCACACCCCCCCCCGTGGAAACAAGAGGAGAGGGTCCCACCCCTTGTCCTCCTCCAAGGCCCGCTCCGGTTCACCGTAGCGGGCTTTTGCTTGCTGGCGAGGGAAAACCGGCTCGCATCAAACCCTATGGGCGAGGCGTTCAGATACTGGCGCCAGTCGACTACTCCATGTCAGGCACGTCACCGCTGACGAAGAGCGTGTTCGGCGGACCATATTCGCCCAGCGTCGGATCGGCCTCACGGCTCCAGGCGATGACGCCGGAATGCTTTGCCGTCAGAGCCCTGGCGGTGCGTATGGCGCGATCCTCGCTCTGCTGGTCGGCGGGTCCAAAGGCTGGGAACAACTCGCCATCCTCACCGCGATCGAACGCGACCACGACGATCAGCCTGGGATTTTTCTGGCCACTGGAATCGGACATCTTGCACCTTTGGCGCAGAACCTATCACATTGCTCGGGGTTGAAGGCCGCGAATCGATGAATGCCGACTTTGGGGAGTGGCATCGTGCAAGATCAGCGTTTCGATGAGCCGGTCAGGATTGCGCTCGGCCGATCGCGAAACTCGATCTTCAACGTGGAGCGGGTCGCTCAGGCTGCCGACATCCTGCTGAACCGCTGGCCGGTTGCGACCGGGCAAAAGCATATGGTTGCCCGCAAGGCCTGTCTGGCCGTGCTCGAGGGAAAGAAAGAAGTCTCGGCGGCAAGAGCGGCGTTCATCAACGCCGCTATCGAGGCGGACATCCTCGTCGAACCGCGTGAGGTGTCGATCCCGTAGCCTGCCCCTGGTGAAATTGAATCAGGATCTGGCTCCATCCCCTTGATGTAGCCTCTTTTTGGCGATCGCCGACCGGCTTTTCAGGGCTATTGACCTGCCTCTCGGCACGCCCTGCACGGTTATCCCGCACATTTCGCTGCCTGTTGGTCAGTCTTCGGCATCTGTTGACATAGCATCCGGGCCTCGGTATTGAACAGGATTATACAGGTTCATTGAACAGGTACCCTTATGAAGCGGCGCGCGGTTCAACTGTCTCCCGGCACGGGCAAGCCCGAGCAGATCGCCACCGTCCTCGAACATGAGATCCGTTCCGGCGTCCTCGGTTTCGGCGACCGCCTTCAAAGCGAGAACGAACTCGTCCAGCGCTTCTCCGTTAGCCGCAATACGGTCCGCAAAGGCCTCGAGGAACTGTCCAGCCGCGGGCTGATCACGACCAAGGTTGGTATCGGCTCGTTCGTCACCTTCGACGGCAAGCCGGTCGACGACTCGATCGGCTGGTCGCGCGCGCTGGCCGATGCCGGCGCCAATGCCGAGACGCGGACGCTGCGGCTGGAGGTCATCGAAGACCCCGATCTGGCTGCGCTGCTTGGCATCGAAAGCCCGTTCTTCATCGCCGTCGACCGGGTGCGCACCAACGCCAGCGACGGCCATGCGATCTCCATCGAGCGCAGCCGGTTGCCATTGTCCTCCGAGCTCGAGGACGTACCGTTGCGCGGATTGCGCGAGGGCTCGCTGCACCAGACGCTGCGCGTCGCCGGCCTCATTCCCGACCATGGCGAGGAATGGGTCGAGATCGAGATGCTCAATGCCGAGGATGCGGCCATCCTCGGCTGCCCGCAAGGCACGCCTTTCCTGCGTGGCCGCCGGCTGACGCGCGCCGCCGACGACCGGCCGATCGAGTACGTCACCAGCCTGCTCAATCCGGCGCATTTTGCGCTGCATATGAGGTTCTGAGCGATGTCGGATGCAACCAGCAAGGCTATTGACCGCGCCATGGGGGCGCTTGTCGGCGGAGCGCTGGGCGATGCGCTCGGCATGCCGACGCAGCTTTTGTCGCCGGTTCGCATTGCCGAACTTTACGGCCATGTCGAGGATTTCATCGAGCCTTTCCCGGATCATCCGGTGTCGAAGGGACTGGCCGCTGGCACCATCACCGACGATACCGAGCAGGCGTTGCTGCTCGGCCGCATCCTGGTCGAATCCGGCGACCGTTTCGACCATGCGCGCTGGGTCAATGCGCTGCTCGACTGGGAACGCGAGGTTAAGGCGCGTGGCAGCTATGACCTTTTGGGGCCATCGACCAAACGCGCCATCGACGCCATCAACAATGGTGTGCCGGCTGAGGAAGCGGGGCGCAGCGGCGACACCAATGGTGCGGCGATGCGTATCGCGCCGGTCGGCATCATGATGCCGCTCGAACCGTTGGAAGGGTTCGTCGGCAAGGTGGCTGAGACCTGCCGGGCCACGCACAACACCTCGATTGCCATCGCCTCCGCCGCTGCCGTTGCGGCAGCCGTCAGCCGCGGCGTCGCCGGCGGTGGCTGGCGCGACGCTTCCGCCAGCGCGGTCGCGGCGGCGAGGCGAGGGGCGGCACTCGGACATTGGGTGACCGGCGGCGACATCGCCGCGCGCATCGTCTGGGCGCAAGACATCGTACACGGCAAGGCGATCAGGGATGCGATCCGGCTGATCACCGATCTGGTTGGCACCGGCGTCGCCAGCCAGGAATCCGTTCCGGCGGCCTTCGCCGTGCTGGAAGTCGCGCGTGGCGACCCATGGCAAGCAGCCGTCATCAGCGCCAATCTCGGCGGCGACACCGATACGATCGGCGCCATCGCTGCCGGCATGGCCGGCGCCTGCAGCGGTTTTTCCCGATTGCCGCAACAGCAT
>NZ_RZRP01000311.1:0-6649 GCF_003997795.1 Mesorhizobium sp. M7A.F.Ca.US.005.03.2.1
ACTCAATCCAGTCAACTTTATTCTTGATGTTACTTTTCCGTTTCTTATGAAGATTGCCTCTGTTTCATATAAATCTCCTTCGCTTTTATTTTTATTGATTTTTGTTATTCCAAACTCAAATAAATCATCTGAGTTCAAAACTTCCAGCCTCTCCCGAAATAGAAATTTCATAGCTACATTTTCCATATTGGAAACGGCGGCAAGGGTTTCCCTGCCCTACAAGCGGCATATCTTTCACTGGCTATTGCCATACAAGCTGCATACCAATTTCTACCAGCTTTGGTTGTGCGCCCGCCACCACGCCCGAGGATAGCAATTGGCACTGTGCCTCATCAGCGGCAAGCTGTTCCTCACAAGGGTCGTCATCCGGCGGCCCAGCTGGCGGCGGAGGCGGAGGCGTCGTACGCCGTTCCGACGACATCGGGCAAGATTGTGGCCCTGGCTGCGGGGGGGACGTAAAACGCAGTCCAAGGGATTGCCACCCCAACACCACCATCGATTCCCTCCTGGACCTGGAACCCAATACAACCCGCTCGGATCCACCTTCATCAGCGGGCTGTTGCCGACATACGCCCACCTTGACGGCCCATTCGGCATACCGAGCGGATCGGGCTGCAGATAGCGCCCGATGGAAGCATCATAATGGCGGTGCCAATTGTAGGCCAGCCCCGTTTCCATCTGGAACCACTGGCCGGGGAAGCGTTGGTTGAGCGTCGCGGTGCCGCTGATGCTACGTACCTCGCCGAAGGGCAGATAGCTCGCCTGCCAGACGACATTGCGACCCTGGTCGGTCATCATGACCGGCCGCTTGAGCTGGTCGGTCAGCACGTAATAGAGTACCGGCGTCGTGCCGGCGTCGGCGACCATCGCCAGCGGCCTGCCTTCGACCCAGACGTATTCGGTGATCAGCGCGCCGGACGCATCGTATTCGGCGATCACATTGCCGTCGAGGTCGTGCACCATATGCAAGGTGGACGAGGCCGCGATGGTGCGAGACACCAGCCGCGACAGATAATCGTAGATGTAGCTGCCTGCCGCCGTACTGTTCACGGTGGCCGCCGAAAGCTGGCCGGCGGCATTGTAGCTGTAGGTCTTGGTGAGCTCCGGCGAGACGGTCGCGTCCTGCGTGACGTTGCCGGCAAGGTCCGACTGGAAGCCGCGGCTCGGTGCGCCGCCGGTGAGGATGCCGGTCAGCCGGCTGGAGCCGCCCTGAAGGCTGTAGGTATCGATAGAGGTGACGCCACCAATGGTTACGGTGCGCTGGGTGATGTTGCCGACACCGTCGATCGTATAGGTGAGGCTGCCCCACGGCCCATCGGCATTCTCGATGAAGCCGTTGGCCGTATAGGTGTAGGTCTCATTGTTGGCGGGGTTGATCCTCGATTGCCGTGAGATTGCGCTTGTCCTGGTATTGCAGCGGATGAGATCCTGGCCTGCTACCCAGGCGTTCAGATGCAGCGGCCGCCGTCGACCTCCAGCGCCACGCCGGTGATGAAGGCGGCTTCGTCCGAGGCCAGCCAGAGTGCGGCGTTGGCGATGTCGAGCGGCGTCGAGAGCCGGCCGAGCGGGATCGATGCGCGGAACTTCTCGCGGATTTCGGGTGTGTCGGCGCCCATGAATTTCTCCAGCATGCCGGTCTCGCCGGCAACCGGGCAGAGGCAGTTGACGCGGATGTTCTTCGGCGCCAGTTCCACCGCCATCGATTTGGTGGCGGTGATCGCCCAGCCTTTCGACGCATTGTACCAGGTGAGGCCGGGGCGCGGCCGCAGACCCGCGGTGGAGGCCGTGGTCAGGATGACGCCGCCGCCCTGCCGCTCCATGATCGGCACCACGGCGAGTGCCGCGTGATAGATCGCCTTCATGTTGACGGCGGTTATCAGGTCGAAGGTCTCCTCGTCGACATTGAGCATGTCGCCGTTGCGATGGGTGTAGCCGGCATTGTTGACCATGATGTCGATGCGGCCGAATGCGCTTTTGGCGGCATAGATCATCTCGTCGAATTCGGAGCGCAGCGAGACATCGGTCTGGGTCCAGATCGCCGCTTCGCCGATCTCGCCGGCGACGCGCTCCGCGTCCTTGGCGTTGAGATCGGCGACAACGACCCTGGCACCCTCCTGCGCAAAGCGCCTGGCGATGCCCTCGCCAAAACCGGACGCAGCACCGGTGATGACGGCAACCTTGTTTTCCAGACGCATGTTTTTCCCGCTCATGATTGATGACGATCAACCGGCGCGCCGATAGCGCACATCCGCGCGAACCCGTGGCTTCTGGCCGGATTGCTCGAAAGATGTGCGGCCATCGCCGATTTCTCCTTTGGCTTTCGCGTCGATCCCGCTCTATGCTGCAACTGCGAAGGCTTCCGGTGCCGCGCCTGTCGACAAGCCTCTGGGTCATCGGACTGTCAAGGGGCAGGCGCATACACCCAGATGTGACACCATGGCACTGGAAAATTTAAATCGATTAGATTATATCAGCCGCGTCACAGCGACCGGCGTCAGAGCGGACAGACCATGACCAGCCAGATCATCCCCGTCGATCCTTTCGACTTCATCATTTTCGGCGGCACCGGCGATCTGTCGGAGCGCAAGCTTCTGCCGTCGCTCTATTATCGCCAGCGCGACCATCAGTTTTCGGAGCCGACACGCATCATCGGCACCTCGCGCTCGAAGATGAGCGACGAAGAATTCCAGGCCTTCGCCAAGCAGGCGATCTCGGACCACGTCAAACCGGCCGACATCGACGCCAAGGAACTGAAGACCTTTCTGGCGCGGCTGTCCTACGTCTCCGCCGATGCGACGAGCGGCGCCGGCTTCGACAAGCTCAAGAAGGCGATCGGCGACAGCGACCGCATCCGCGCCTTCTACCTGGCGGTGGCGCCGGCGCTGTTCGGCGACATCTCGCACAAGCTGAAAGAGCACAATCTGATCACGCCGAACTCGCGCATCGTGCTGGAAAAGCCGATCGGCCGCGATCTCGATTCGGCACGCAAGCTCAACGACCTGGTCGGCGACGACTTCCACGAAAGCCAGATCTTCCGCATCGACCATTATCTCGGCAAGGAGACGGTGCAGAACCTGATGGCGCTGCGCTTTGCCAACGCGCTCTACGAACCGTTGTGGAATTCAGCCCATATCGACCATGTCCAGATCACCGTGGCCGAGACCGTCGGCCTGGAGGACCGCGTCACCTATTACGACAAGGCCGGCGCGCTGCGCGACATGGTGCAGAACCATATGCTGCAGCTCTTGTGCCTCGTCGCCATGGAAGCGCCGTCGTCGATGGATGCCGACGCCGTTCGCGACGAAAAGCTGAAGGTGCTGCGGGCACTGAAGCGCATCAACGGCAACGAAGCGCCGAAGCACACCGTGCGCGGGCAGTATCGCGCCGGGGCTTCGGCCGGCGGACCGGTGAAAGGCTATGTCGAGGAACTCGGCAAGGACAGCAACACCGAGACCTTCGTCGCCATCAAGGCCGAGATCGGCAATTGGCGCTGGTCGGGCGTTCCGTTCTATCTGCGTACCGGCAAACGGCTGGCGACGCGGGTTTCGGAAATCGTCATCGAATTCAAGCCGATCCCGCATTCGATCTTCGGCGACAGCGCCGGACCGATCTTCGCCAACCAGCTTGTCATCCGGCTGCAGCCGGACGAAGGCGTCAAGCAGTTCATCATGATCAAGGATCCGGGCCCGGGCGGCATGCGGCTGCGCCAGATTTCGCTCGACATGAGTTTCGCGCAGTCCTTCGACGGCCGCGCACCGGACGCCTATGAGCGGCTGATCATGGACGTCATCCGTGGCAACCAGACCCTGTTCATGCGCCGTGACGAAGTCGAGGCGGCGTGGAAATGGATCGACCCGATCCAGAATGCCTGGGAAAGTGCCAGGCAGGAGGCGCAGGGCTACACGGCGGGCACCTGGGGTCCATCGGCCTCGATAGCGCTGATCGAACGTGACGGGCGGACATGGCACGAGAGCAATTGAACAGCGCCGCCTACAGCTGGAACGGCTTCAGCGGGCGCCAGGAACTGGCGGCAGCCCTGGCCGGCCATGTTGCAGGCAGACTGACCAAGGCGATCGCCGAGCGCGGCACGGGGTTGCTCGCCGTCTCCGGCGGCACCACGCCGGCAAAATTCTTCGCCGCCCTTTCAGCGATACCCATCGCCTGGGACAAGGTGATCGTGACGCTGGTCGACGAGCGTTTCGTGCCGGCCTCCTCGCCACGCTCCAATGCCGGGCTGGTGGCCGCCAATCTGTTGCAGAACGCGGCCAAGGCGGCTCGTTTCGTGCCGCTCTATCACGAAGCCACCAGCATCGAGGATGCGGCCTCGTCCGACGATGCAGCGCTCCGATCCTTGCCCTGGCCGCTCGATGTCGTTGTGCTCGGCATGGGGCCGGACGGCCACACCGCCTCGTTCTTTCCCGATGCCGTCGACCTGGCAACGCTGCTCGACCCGTCTTCCGACAGGATCGTGCTGCCGGTTCATGCGGCAAGTGCGGGCGAGCCGCGGCTGACCCTGTCGCTGGCCCGCATCGTCGAAGCCGGCTTCATCGCGCTGCACATCGAGGGTGAGGACAAGCGTATCGCCTTCGACGGCGCGGTGGCGCCCGGGCCGCGAAAGCCAATCCGCGCCGTGCTCGACGCAGCGCAAAAGCCCGTAGAGGTTTTCTGGGCACCCTGATTCTCGATTTACACCGGGCCCGGCAAACGGCGGGAGGATGTTTCCGGGACCTCGCCTGAAAGGACCGATACCATGACCGCCAGACGCGACATCGAAGCCATCACCGAACGCATCCGCCAGCGCTCTAAGCCCGGCCGCGAGCGTTATCTCAGCCGCATAGCCGAGGCGTCGAACCGCGCCGCCAACCGGGCCGTTTTGTCGTGCGGCAACCTCGCTCACGGCTTTGCGGTGTGCAGCCCTTCGGAAAAGCTCGCGCTGGGCGCCGACAAGGTGCCGAACCTCGGCATCATCACCTCCTATAACGACATGCTGTCGGCGCATCAGCCGTTCGAGAGCTTCCCCGCGCTGATCAAGGATGCAGCCCGCGAAGCCGGCGGCATCGCCCAGGTGGCAGGCGGCGTGCCGGCGATGTGCGACGGCGTCACCCAGGGCCAGCCCGGCATGGAGCTGTCGCTGTTTTCGCGCGATGTCATAGCCATGGCCGCCGCGATCGGCCTGTCGCACAACATGTTCGACGCCGCCGTCTATCTCGGCGTCTGTGACAAGATCGTGCCGGGGCTGGTGATCGCCGCCCTCACCTTCGGCCATCTGCCGGCGGTGTTCATTCCGGCCGGACCGATGACATCAGGCCTGCCCAATGACGAAAAGGCCAAGGTCCGCCAGCTCTACGCCGAGGGCAAGGCCGGACGCGCCGAACTGCTGGAGGCCGAGTCCAAATCTTACCATGGACCGGGCACCTGCACCTTCTACGGCACGGCGAATTCCAACCAGATGCTGATGGAGATCATGGGCCTGCACACGCCGGGCGCGTCCTTCGTCAATCCAGGCACGCCGCTGCGCGAGGCTTTGACCCGCGAGGCGACCAAGCGGGCGCTGGCGATTACTGCGCTTGGCAACGCCTATACGCCCGTCGGGCGGATGATCGACGAGCGCTCGATCGTCAACGGCGTCGTCGGCCTGCATGCCACCGGCGGCTCGACCAATCACACCATCCACCTGATCGCCATGGCGGCGGCGGCCGGCATCGCCATCACATGGCAGGATATTTCCGACCTGTCGGAAGCGGTGCCGCTGCTGGCGCGGGTCTATCCGAACGGCCTCGCCGACGTGAACCATTTCCACGCCGCCGGCGGGCTCGGCTTCCTGATCCGCGAACTGCTCGACGAAGGCATCCTGCATGAGGATGTGCAGACGGTGTGGGGCGAAGGCCTGCGGCCTTATGCGGTCGAGGCAAAGCTCGGCGCCGACGGAGGCGTGGTGCGCGAAGCCTCGCCGCGGACAAGCGGCGACGAAAAGGTGCTGGCGCCTTTCAACAAGGCGTTCCAGGCGACCGGCGGCCTAAAGGTGCTGTCAGGCAATCTCGGCCACGCCGTCATCAAGACTTCCGCGGTGAAGCCGGAGCGGCGTGTCATCGAGGCGCCGGCCAGGGTCTTCGACAGCCAGCAAGGGCTGAACGATGCGTTCAAGGCAGGCACGCTGACCGGCGATTTCATCGCCGTCATCCGCTTCCAGGGGCCGAAGGCCAATGGCATGCCGGAGCTGCACAAGCTGACCACCGTGCTCGGCATCCTGCAGGACCGCGGCCAGCGCGTGGCGCTGGTCACCGACGGACGCATGTCGGGCGCCTCCGGCAAGGTGCCGGCAGCGATCCATGTCACACCGGAAGCGGTCGAGGAGGGTCCTATCGCCAGGATCCATGAAGGCGACATCATCCGGCTCGACGCCGATGCCGGCACGCTGGAAGTGCTGGTGCCGGCCGGCGATTTCGCGCTGCGCCGGACGGCGGATGCCGATCTCATCGGCAACGAGTTCGGGTTCGGCCGCGAGCTGTTTGCCGGCTTCCGGCAACTGGTCGGCCGCGCCGATCATGGCGCCAGCGCCTTCGGCACGGCCTGACGGCAGTTCTGCGCAACCCATGAAAAGGGGCGGCACTTGGCCGCCCTCTTGCGGTTGTGCATACGATTCTATTGC
>NZ_RZRP01000312.1:0-6649 GCF_003997795.1 Mesorhizobium sp. M7A.F.Ca.US.005.03.2.1
ACCAAGGACGGCGTCACCGTCGCCAAGGAAATCGAGCTTGAAGACAAGTTCGAGAACATGGGCGCGCAGATGGTCCGCGAAGTTGCTTCGAAGACCAACGACATCGCCGGCGACGGCACCACGACCGCGACCGTTCTGGCGCAGTCGATCGTCCAGGAAGGCCACAAGGCCGTTGCCGCCGGCATGAACCCGATGGACCTGAAGCGCGGCATCGATCTGGCCGTGACCGAAGTCGTCTCGGCGCTCGGCAAGGCTGCCAAGAAGATCAAGACCTCCGAGGAAGTTGCCCAGGTCGGCACGATCTCGGCCAATGGCGACGAGTCGGTCGGCAAGATGATCGCGGAAGCGATGCAGAAGGTCGGCAACGAAGGCGTCATCACGGTTGAAGAAGCCAAGACCGCCGAGACCGAACTCGAAGTCGTCGAAGGCATGCAGTTCGACCGCGGCTACCTCTCGCCCTACTTCGTCACCAACGCCGACAAGATGGTTGCCGAGCTCGAGGACGTCTACATCCTCCTGCACGAGAAGAAGCTGTCCAACCTCCAGGCCATGCTGCCGGTTCTCGAAGCCGTCGTGCAGACCTCGAAGCCGCTGCTCATCATCTCGGAAGACGTCGAAGGCGAGGCTCTGGCCACGCTGGTCGTCAACAAGCTGCGTGGCGGCCTGAAGATCGCCGCCGTCAAGGCGCCGGGCTTCGGTGATCGCCGCAAGGCCATGCTGGAAGACATCGCCATCCTCACCGGTGGCCAGGTCATCTCGGAAGACCTCGGCATCAAGCTCGAGAACGTCGGCCTCAACATGCTCGGCCGCGCCAAGAAGGTGTCGATCTCCAAGGAGAACACCACCATCGTCGACGGCGCCGGCAAGAAGGCGGAGATCCAGGGCCGCGTTGCCCAGATCAAGCAGCAGATCGAAGAGACCACTTCGGACTACGACAAGGAGAAGCTGCAGGAACGTCTCGCGAAGCTCGCGGGCGGCGTTGCGGTGATCCGCGTCGGCGGTGCGACGGAAGTCGAAGTCAAGGAAAAGAAGGACCGCGTCGATGACGCCCTCAACGCGACCCGCGCGGCCGTCGAAGAAGGCATCGTTGCTGGTGGTGGCGTCGCGCTGCTGCGCGCTTCGGCCAACATCAAGGCCACCGGCGTCAATGCCGACCAGGCCGCTGGCATCAACATCGTTCGTCGTGCGCTGCAGGCTCCGGCCCGCCAGATCGCGGCCAACGCCGGTGCGGAAGCATCGATCGTTGCCGGCAAGATCCTTGAGAACAAGGGCGCGACCTTCGGCTACAACGCCCAGACCGGCGACTATGGCGACATGATCGCCATGGGTATCGTCGATCCGGTCAAGGTTGTCCGCACCGCTCTCCAGGACGCGGCCTCGGTCGCCGGCCTGCTCGTCACCACCGAAGCCATGATCGCGGAGGCTCCGAAGAAGGAGTCGGCTGGCGGCGGCATGCCTGGCGGCATGGGCGGCGGCGGCATGGGCGGCATGGGCGGCATGGATTTCTAATCCAGCCCTATCAGCCTTCAGATACGGAAAGGGCGGCAGAGATGCCGCCCTTTTCGTTTACGCGGACCTCGATCGCCGCGCCTCCGTCGGTTCTCAGACGGCGGCATCCGCGCGTTGCTTTACCTCGCCAGCAAGCACCGCGGCTTCGATCAACGCCGCGACCTCATCAGCCACCGCCTGTAAGGGGGCGCGGTCTCGGGTGGCGCGGGCGATCACCATCAGCCCTTCCAGTGACGATTCGACCAGCAGTGCCAATGCATGCGCGCGGCGCGCGGGCACCCCTGCCCTGACGAAGGCGTCCCGCAGCAGACCTATCCACTGTTCGAAGGCCGAGCGGCACAACTCCGCCAGTTCCGGCACGTCGGTGGGCGAGTCCAGCACGACAGGCGCGATCGGACAGCCGAGTGAAAACTGGTTGTCTTCCAGCATGCGCCCCACCGACTGGTAGATATGATGGACGGCTACCGCCGGATCCTTTTCGGCGGCCAGCGCTTCGCCCAGCCTCTCCGTCACGTCGGCAACGCTGGCGCGCGTCACCTCGATGACCAATTGGTCCTTGCCGCCGGGAAAATGAAAATACAGCGAGCCCCGCGGTGCGCCGCTGGCGCTCAATATGTCGTTGAGCGAGGTGCCGTGATAGCCGTGCTGCCTGAGCAGCAGCCCAGTCGTCTCGAGTATGCGGGTGCGGGTGTCGTTGGCCATGTCAACCTCTGTCAGTAGGAATCATTATAGGCCTTGCGCAGAATATCACAATCGGTCTACATAATATGTAGATCAGTCTATATATTCCTTGAGGAGAACGAAATGCGCAACTACCGCCTCGAAGGATCCGGGACCGAATCCCTGGTGATGCGCGAGGCGGCGCAGCCAGAGCCGAAACCGCATGAGATCGTGGTGCGCGTTCGCGCCACATCGCTCAACCGACGCGACACGATGATCCTCAACGGCACCTATCCGCTGCCGCCACGCCAAGGCGTCGTTCCGCTGAGCGACGGGGCTGGTGAGGTTGTCGCCGTCGGCGCTGCCGTCACCCGCTTTGCCGTCGGCGACCGTGTCACCGGCAGCTATTTCGCGCGCTGGATCGACGGCCGCATCCATGCCGGGCTCGTCGACCAGCTCGGCTGCACGCTGGACGGCATGCTGGCGGAATATGCGGTTCTCGACGAACAATGGGCGGTGCGGCTGCCCGATCATCTCGACTGGCAAGAGGCCGCAACGCTGACCTGCGCCGGCCTGACCGCCTGGAATGCGGTGACGGGCGCCGGAATTCCGAAGCCCGGCCAATGGGTTCTGGTCATCGGCTCGGGCGGCGTCTCGCTCTTTGCATTGCAGTTCGCCAAGCTGCTCGGCTGCCATGTCGCCGTCGTCACCTCGCGCGGCGAGAAAGCCGACAGGCTGCGGGCGCTGGGCGCCGACCTGGTGATTTCGACACCGGATATGCCGCAATGGGGTGCGGCCGTCCGCGACCAGACCGGCGGCATCGATCTCGTCGTCGAGACCGGTGGCCCGGCGACCTTCGCGCAGTCGCTGATCGCCAGCACGCTTTACGGGCACATCGTGCTCTTGACGCTGCAGGATGCGAAAGGCGGATCGATCCAGCTGCCGGCGGCACTCTACCAGCGCAGCCTCGCCACCATCAGCCGCCTGTTCGTCGGCAGCCGGACCAATCTCGAAGCCATGCTGCGCGCCGTCTCGCAGCACCGCCTGCGGCCCGTCATCGACAAGGTCTTCGCCTTCACCGAGGCCGGCGATGCCTATCGCTATTTCCAGCAGGGCGACGTCGTTGGGAAGGTGATCATCGACGGCGCCTGACCCATCGAGTCCTCAAACCCAAGGGAGAACGACCATGACAATTCGTGAAGCCTCGGCCAAGTGGCAAGGGACGCTGAAGGAAGGTTCGGGCCGGTTGCGGCTCGGCAGCGGCGTCTTCGAAGGCGCCTATTCCTTCCCGTCGCGTTTCGAGAACGGTCCGGGCACCAACCCGGAAGAACTGATCGCCGCGGCGCATGCAGGCTGCTTCTCGATGGCGCTGAGCGCCATGCTGGGCAACGCCAATCATGTCCCGACAAGCATCAGCACCGTCGCCAAGGTGCATCTTGGCGCAACCGCTGCCGGTCCGACGATCACCCGCATCGAACTCGAAACCGAGGCAGAGGTCGCGGGACTTGCCGAAGATGAATTCGAGCGCCTTGCACAGTCCGCCAAGGCGGGCTGCCTCGTCTCGCGGGCCCTTGGCGGCGTGTCTCAGATCACCCTCAAGGCAACGCTCGTCGAAGCCACCAAAGGTCAATGAAGCCAGGAGAAAGAAGATGACACAGGAGCTTGTCATGGACGCAAACGCGTACGGTCTGTCCCAGCAGACGGCCGAGATCATGCGGCGCTACAACGACGTATTCCAGCGCCATGATCCTTCGGCACTCGCCGAGCTGGTGGCCGACGATTGCGTGATCGAGAACACCGTGCCGGCGCCGGACGGCGCCCGCCATGCCGGCAAGGAAGCGTGCGTCGCGCTTTGGACGGCGATCGCGACCCAGGCCGGCACGCGCTTCGATATCGAGGAAACCTTCGTTGCCGGTGACCGGGCAACGATCCGCTGGCGCTATTTCATGACCGACGGCAATTCGCTGCGCGGCGTCAACCTCATGCGTGTGGCCGATGGGCGGATCGTCGAAGCGATGGGTTATGTGAAGGGGCAGCGCGCCCCGAGCAATGCCCCGAAAGCGCATAACCGCTTTTCGCCCGGAATAGCGCAACAAAGGAGAGCGGATCAGCGAGACTGAACCGCTCCCCGCTACCGATCGGCCAGCGCCAGCTTTGCGCCGAGCATGACGAAAGCGCCGGCGAAGGTCCGGCGCATCCAGGTCAACACCATTGGCCGCGAGACGACATGGCTGCGGATCGAGGCTGCGAAGATGCCGTAGCCGACGAAAACCACGAAGGTCAAAAGCATGAAGACGGAACTCAGTTCCAGCATTTTCGACAGCGCATTGGGCTCGGTGGTGCTGACGAACTGCGGCAGGAAGGCGAAGAAGAAGATCGACAGTTTCGGATTGAGCACGTTGACGAGGATACCGGTGGCAATCACCTTGCCGGCCGAGCGCGGCGTCACATCCTGCTCGACGCTGAGGCCGCCCTTTTCCTTCAGCGTGTTCCAGGCCATGTAGAGCAGGTAGGCGACGCCGAGATATTTCAGCGTCTCGAAGGCGAGCGCACTGGTGTGCAGCAGCGCCGCCAGGCCAGTGATGGCGGCGGCCATGTGCGGGATGATGCCGAGCGTGCAGCCGAAGGCGGCGATGACGCTGGCCCGCGCACCGCGCGAGAGGCCGGCGCTCAGCGTGTAGAGAACGCCGGTGCCGGGCGAAGCCACGACAATCAGGGACGTCAACAGAAATTCGATGCTCACGATGGTTCCTCCGGCACCCTACCCGGCCAGGAAGGTACCGGGCTGCGGGTCGGCGCACAAGCGGAGGCGACGGGAGATTGGCTACACCGGTAATCCGAGCGCCTGGCGTGCCATCAGACACTCCTCGTCGCCGGGCATGCAGGCGCGACAGACGTCCGGCCGCACGTCGTAGATGCCGCAAGCGGTCGACTTGCCGATCTCGCCGGACAGCGCCGAGCAGCGCACGCCCTCGCAACGCATGCCTGACAGGTCGGATGCGACATATTTTTCCGGGATACGGTCGAGCTGTGCGTCATCTTCGGTGGAAAAGCGCGGCCACTCGGCCGAATAGGAACAGCAGGCACCGCAGCTTTGGCAATCGAAGGTGCCCTGTTGCGACGACAAAACGCTTGCGGCGGCCACCAGGGCGGACAGCCCTGGCGCGGCGGGGTTGTGATCTGCGTCTTGCGGCAAGGCGCTATTTCTTCTTGGCCGTCTTGCCCTTCGGCGAATCCGCCGGCGACTTGAACAGGTCGGTCGCCGCCTCGGTGGCATCGCCAGCTTTCGGCGCGGCAACCGGCTTGGCCGGTTTTGCCGCGGCACCCGAGGCTGCCGGCTGATCCTTGGAGGAGAATTTTATGGCCATGTCAGTCCTCGTCGGCGAAGCGCGATGATGGGGCGCGCGGATTGCGCAGGCGGCCGATCAGCGCCGAAACGGCCGTGATGTTCATTTCCTCGGGCGACCAGTTTTTCACCGCCTCGATGTGATGGGCTGCCAGCTCGCGATGCGTGCTGCCGCTGTAGGCGGCGTCCTGATACGTCACCCGCTCATGGGTCTTGGCGTCTTCGCGGACATACTCGATCAGGTAGTTCGGGCATTCGGCGCGGCCGCGCACGCCGACGCGAACCTGGGCATCACCGTGGGCACGCTTGCAGCGCTCGAGCTTTTCCAGCACACGCCGGACGAATTCGACCGGCTTGTCGAGGCCTTCGACCATATCGGCAATGGTTGCGTCGGCGGCGATCGGTGTTGGCGGTACGCGTTTGGTGGCCATCAGCGTCGTCCGGCCCGCTTCGGCAAAGCGGCTAGCGCGGCGGCGGCGGCCATCTCGTCGGCCTCCTTCTCCAGGCGCAATTCGCGCAGACGCGCGGTCTTGGCTTCGCGTGCCTCGCTGACGGCGTCGCGCTCGGAATTGATGCGGTTGAGCGACATCGACTGGGTTTGCGTCTTGCTGAACAGGGACACGGCCTGATCGACGGTTGTCTTTGAACTGGTGGTCAAATCTTTCTCCTGTCAGGAGCCTGTGCCGATGGAGCGAGACCGGGTCTTCGGTCAGGATCACGCACAAAGCAATACGCGCGGCGAATTCAAATTGCTGGAGCGTCCCTTAGCACGTCCAGGCCGGCGCGCAGCGCACTTTCGGCGGCAAGGCGCGGAAAATGAAAAAGGCCAGGCACCGCCTGACCTTCCATGAGAGCGTCGCGCAACCAGATGACATCCAAAAGGATGCACCGCACGGGAACGCCCTGCTTATGCACATGATATGCCGTGGAAACTCAGGTCGCCGCGGCCATGCGCCCGAATTCGCCACTCACCGGTGCCAGTACATCCGTGGTCACCGGGAGAGCAGAATTCGTTTTTCAGGCCGCCTTCAACTGGTCGGCGGACATCTTGCCCGACTTGTTGTCGCGGACCATCTCGTAGCCGAGCTTCTGGCCCTCGACGATGTCACGCATGCCGGCGCGCTCTACGGCCGA
>NZ_RZRP01000313.1:0-6646 GCF_003997795.1 Mesorhizobium sp. M7A.F.Ca.US.005.03.2.1
GGTTTCTCCTGTGATGAGGAATTGACAAGAATCATCATTGCGCATAAATAGATTATTGTAAAACGATAATTCATTGCGATGGAGTGATAACGGCGATGATTGAACCTGTCATCACGGCTGTCCCTGCCGATCCTGCCCGCCAGCTTAGATTGAGACGCATCCGACTTTTCAGCCTAGTGCTGGCGAGGTGTTTTGTCGTCCTCGCCATATTGCTGACCATCGGTCTGCTGTTCTACTGGCTCAGCGTCTCCGCCAGTTCGATCGCGGCCGATGCGCAAATCCCACAGGAATGGCTGAGCGAGCTTGGCCTCGGTCGAAGACTGGTCGGGTTCGCGATCTCGTTCGTGCCGCTTGCCTGCCTCGTCTTCGCGCTCATGGCCGCAAGGCGCTGCTTCGGCGCTTTCGCGTCCGGCAACTTCTTCGGTCAGGGCGCCATCAGCAATTTGCGATACTTTGGCCTCGGCCTGCTGGCATCCGCCTTGCTGAAACCGGTTTCGGCGGCGGCATTGTCCGTTCTGCTCAGCTGGGACGCGCCTGCCGGCCAGCACCGGCTGACGCTCGGTCTCGACAGCGACACGATGCTGACCTTGCTGGCAGCTTGCATCGTTGCTGTCATCACCTGGGTCATGGCCGAGGCATCGGCACTCGCCGAAGAAAACGCGCAATTCATCTGATGAGGATCAGCTCATGCCCATAAGGGTCAGGCTCAATGTCGTCCTCGCCGAACGAAACGTGAAGTCAAAGGACCTGGCCGAATATGTCGGCATCACCGAGGCCAATCTTTCTCTTTTGAAGCAGGGAAAGGTCAAGGGTATCCGGTTCGACACGCTGGAGCGCATCTGCGACTATCTCGACTGTCAGCCGGGCGATCTGCTTCGCTTCGAGAGGGTGTCCGAATAGCACAAAAAAATAGGCCGCCGGGTTGCCCCGACGGCCTTATTGCCTGAGATCGTTGCCGTCCGCGCTTACTGCGCGGCGGTGGTCATGTCGGCCAGCATCGGCTCGGCGACTTCCGCACCCGAGGCCTTGCGGCGCTCGTCGATGATCAGTTCGTCGCGCGAGGTGGCGATGCGCCGGATCTGGCTCATCGTGCCGCCGGTACCGGCCGGGATCAACCGGCCGACGATGACGTTTTCCTTCAAGCCCTGCAGCATGTCGGTCTTGCCGGCAACGGCAGCTTCCGTCAGCACTCGCGTCGTCTCCTGGAAGGAGGCGGCCGAGATGAAGGACGGCGTCTGCAGCGATGCCTTGGTGATGCCGAGCAGCACCGGCAGGCCTTCGGCTGGCTTCTTGCCGTCCTCGACCAGACGCTCGTTGACCTCTTCCAGTTCGATCACGTCGACATGATCGCCCGGGATGTAGGTCGAGTCGCCCTGCACCGTGATCTCGACCTTCTGCAGCATCTGGCGAACGATCACCTCGATGTGCTTGTCGTTGATCGACACGCCCTGCAGACGGTAGACTTCCTGGATCTCGTTGACGAGGTAGGAAGCAAGTGCCTCCACGCCCTTGATCGCCAGGATGTCGTGCGGCGCCGGGTTGCCGTCGAGGATGTAGTCGCCCTTCTCGATGACATCGCCGTCCTGGAGATGGAACGGCTTGCCCTTCGGGATCAGGTATTCGACCGGCTCAAGCGTCGAGTCATGCGGCTCGATGATGATGCGACGCTTGTTCTTGTAGTCGCGGCCGAAGCGGATCGTGCCGTCGATCTCGGCGATGATGGCGTGATCCTTCGGACGACGTGCCTCGAACAGTTCGGCAACACGCGGCAGACCGCCGGTGATGTCCTTGGTCTTGGCGCTTTCCATCGGAATACGCGCCAAAACGTCGCCGGGGCGAACCTGCGAACCCGGCTCGACCGAAAGAATGGCCTCGACCGAGAGCAGGAAGCGGGCGTCGCCGCCCTTGGACAGCTTGCCGACCTTGCCCTTGGCGTCCTGGATCGCAATCGCCGGCTTCAGGTCGTTGCCACGTGGCGTCGAGCGCCAGTCGATGACCTCACGCTTGGTGATGCCGGTCGACTCGTCGGCCGTTTCCTGAACGGAAATGCCGTCGACCAGATCCTCGTACGACACCCTGCCCTCGATTTCGGTGAGGACCGGACGCGTGTAGGGATCCCACTCGGCGATACGCTGGCCGCGCTTCACCTTGTCACCATCGTCCACGAAGATGCGCGAACCATAGGTGAGACGGTGCGAGGCGCGCTCCTTGCCGGCTTCGTCGAGGATCAGCACCGCCATGTTGCGGCCCATGACCATCTGCTGGCCGTCGGAGTTGCGCACCACGTTGCGGTTGCGGATCTCGACCTTGCCCTCATACGAGGCTTCAAGGAACGAGCTGTCCACCACCTGCGCGGTACCGCCCATGTGGAAGGTACGCATGGTGAGCTGGGTGCCCGGCTCGCCGATCGACTGCGCCGCGATGACGCCGACGGCTTCGCCCTGGTTGACCGGGGTGCCGCGGGCCAGATCGCGCCCATAGCAGACCGCGCAGACGCCAACCCTGACTTCGCAAGTCAGTGCCGAGCGGATGCGGACCGACTGGACGCCGGCCTTTTCGATCTGTTCCACGTCACGCTCGTCCATCAGCGTTCCGGCCTTGACCAGGATCTCGCCCGACACCGGATGGGTGATGTCGTCGAGCGACGTACGGCCCAGCACGCGCTGGCCGACCGAAGCAACGACCTGACCGGCATCGACGATCGGCTGCATGGTGAGGCCCTTGTCGGTGCCGCAGTCGACGGAGTTGACGATGCAGTCCTGCGCCACGTCGACCAGACGACGGGTGAGGTAACCCGAGTTCGCCGTCTTCAAGGCGGTGTCGGCCAGACCCTTGCGGGCGCCGTGGGTCGAGTTGAAGTACTCGAGCACGGTCAGGCCTTCCTTGAAGTTCGAGATGATCGGCGTCTCGATGATTTCACCCGACGGCTTGGCCATAAGGCCGCGCATGCCGGCAAGCTGGCGCATCTGGGTGGGCGAGCCACGCGCACCGGAGTGCGACATCATGTAGATCGAGTTCATCGGCTTCTGACGGCCATTGTCCTCGAACTCGACCGCCTTGATGCGGGCCATCATCTCGTCGGCGACCTTTTCCGAGCACTTGGCCCAGGCGTCGACGACCTTGTTGTACTTCTCGCCCTGCGTGATCAGACCGTCATTGTACTGCTGCTCGTATTCCTTGGCCAAAGCCTCGGTGTCGGAGACCAGCTTGATCTTGGCATCCGGGATCAGCATGTCGTCCTTGCCGAACGAAATGCCGGCACGGCAGGCATGGCTGAAGCCGAGCGCCATGATGCGATCGCAGAAAATGACCGTCTCCTTCTGACCGCAATGGCGGTAGACGGTGTCGATCATCTTGGAGATGTTCTTCTTGGTCATCTCCTGGTTGGCGGTCTCGTAAGGCACGTTGACGTTCTTCGGCAGAAGCTCGCCGATGATCATGCGGCCAGGCGTGGTGTCATGGATCTTTGACACGACCTTGCCTTCGGCGTCGACCGTGCGGAAACGACCCTTGATCTTGGAGTGCAGCGTCACCGCCTTGGTCTCGAGCGCGTGCTGGAGTTCGCCCATGTCGGCAAACACCATGCCCTCGCCCGGCTCGTTCTGGTTGACGATCGAGAGATAGTAGAGACCCAGAACCATGTCCTGCGACGGTACAATGATCGGCGCGCCGGAAGCCGGGTGCAGGATGTTGTTGGTCGACATCATCAGCACGCGGGCTTCAAGCTGCGCTTCCAGCGACAACGGCACGTGAACGGCCATCTGGTCGCCGTCGAAGTCGGCGTTGAAGGCCGTGCAGACCAGCGGGTGCAGCTGGATCGCCTTGCCTTCGATCAGGATCGGCTCGAACGCCTGGATGCCGAGACGGTGCAGCGTCGGCGCACGGTTCAGCAGCACCGGATGCTCGCGGATGACCTCGTCGAGGATATCCCAGACTTCCGGACGCTCCTTTTCGACCAGCTTCTTCGCCTGCTTGACGGTCGAGGAGTAACCCTTGGCGTCGAGACGGGCGTAGATGAAGGGCTTGAACAGTTCGAGCGCCATCTTCTTGGGCAGGCCGCACTGGTGCAGCTTGAGCTCCGGACCGGTCACGATGACCGAGCGGCCGGAATAGTCGACGCGCTTGCCGAGCAGGTTCTGACGGAACCGGCCCTGCTTGCCCTTGAGCATGTCGGACAGCGACTTCAGCGGGCGCTTGTTGGCGCCGGTGATGACGCGGCCGCGGCGGCCGTTGTCGAACAGCGCATCGACGGCTTCCTGCAGCATGCGCTTTTCATTGCGCACGATGATGCCGGGGGCGCGCAGCTCGATCAGCCGCTTCAGGCGGTTGTTGCGGTTGATGACGCGGCGATAGAGATCGTTCAGATCCGACGTGGCGAAGCGGCCGCCGTCCAGCGGGACGAGCGGACGCAGGTCCGGCGGGATCACCGGAACCACCTTCATGATCATCCATTCCGGACGATTGCCGGATTCCATGAAGTTCTCGACGACCTTGAGCCGCTTCAGATACTTCTTCTGCTTCAGCTCGGAGGTGGTCGACGCCAGTTCCGAACGCAGGTCGCCGGCGATCTTCTCCAGGTCCATGCCGGCCAGGAGGTCATGAATGGCCTCGGCGCCGATCATGGCGGTGAACGAATCCTCGCCATACTCGTCGACGGCGATCATGTACTCTTCCTCGCTGAGCAGCTGGTGCTCCTTCAGCGCGGTGAGGCCAGGTTCGGTGACGATGTAGTTCTCGAAGTAGAGGACGCGCTCGATGTCCTTCAGGGTCATGTCGAGCAGCGTGCCGATGCGCGACGGCAGCGACTTCAGGAACCAGATATGGGCGACCGGTGCCGCCAGCTCGATATGGCCCATGCGCTCGCGGCGAACGCGCGACAGCGTGACTTCGACGCCGCACTTCTCGCAGATGACGCCCTTGTACTTCATGCGCTTGTACTTGCCGCACAGGCACTCATAGTCCTTGATCGGGCCAAAAATGCGCGCGCAGAACAGACCGTCACGCTCCGGCTTGAAGGTGCGGTAGTTGATGGTCTCCGGCTTCTTGATCTCGCCGAAAGACCAGGACAGAATCTTCTCAGGGCTGGCAAGCGATATCCGGATGGAATCGAACACCTGCGCAGGCGCCTGCGGATTGAAGAGATTCATGACCTCTTGGTTCATGCCGTTCTCCTTTTCGGGATCCTCGAAGATCCCTTGCATCTAGTCGCGAGCCAAACGCCCGCCGTCTTTGTCGGCCACTGGCCGTCGAATTCTTCCTGGTTGAGCATGATCCTGTCCGAAAACCGGTAGCCACTTTTCGGGATCATGCTCGAGGCGCGCCGCGGACAGCCGTGGCGCGCCATTGCCTTACTCGGCCGCGTCGGGCAGCCGGACAGGGTTGTCGTCGAGCTTGGTGTTCTCCAGCTCGACGTTGAGGCCGAGAGACCGCATTTCCTTGACGAGAACGTTGAAGCTCTCCGGGATGCCGGCCTCGAAGGTGTCGTCGCCACGCACGATCGCCTCGTAGACCTTGGTACGGCCGGCGACGTCGTCGGACTTCACCGTCAGCATTTCCTGCAGCGTGTAGGCGGCGCCGTACGCTTCCAGCGCCCAGACCTCCATCTCGCCGAAGCGCTGGCCACCGAACTGCGCCTTGCCGCCCAGCGGCTGCTGGGTGACGAGCGAGTACGGACCGATCGAACGCGCGTGGATCTTGTCGTCCACGAGATGGTGAAGCTTGAGCATGTAGATGTAGCCCATCGTCACCTTGCGATCGAACGGCTCGCCCGTGCGTCCGTCATAGAGCTGCGACTGACCGCTGCTGTGCAGGCCCGCCTGCTCCAGCATGATGTTGATGTCAGCCTCATGCGCGCCGTCGAACACCGGGGTCGCGATCGAGACGCCGCGGCGCATCTGCTCGCTGAGGCGAACGATGCTCTCGTCGTCATAGTCACGAACCGGCTCGTTGCGGTCGTTGGCCGGGATGAAGCTCTCGAGCGTCTTGCGCAGCGGCTTGATGTCGCCGGCCGCCTTGTACGTGTCGATCAGCTCGCCGATCTTCCTGCCCATGCCCGCACATGCCCAGCCCAGATGCGTTTCCAGGATCTGGCCGACATTCATGCGGCTCGGCACACCCAGCGGGTTGAGCACGATATCGGCATGCGTGCCGTCCTCGAGGAAAGGCATGTCCTCGACCGGAACGATCCGCGACACGACACCCTTGTTGCCGTGACGGCCGGCCATCTTGTCGCCGGGCTGCATCTTGCGCTTCACGGCCACGAAGACCTTGACCATCTTCATGACGCCCGGAGGCATTTCGTCGCCGCGCTGGACCTTCTCGACCTTGTCCATGAAACGCTGTTCAAGCGCCTTCTTGGAATCGTCATACTGGCCACGCAGCGCTTCCAGCTCGCTCTGGAGCTTTTCGTTCTCCACGGCAAACTGCCACCACTGCGAACGCGGATACTCGTCGAGCGTATCCTTGGACAGCGTCGAGCCCTTCTTGAAGCCCTTCGGTCCAGCGATCGCTTCCTTGCCGACGAGCACGTCGGAAAGACGCGCGTAGACGTTACGGTCCAAAATGGCCTGCTCGTCGTCGCGGTCCTTGGCGAGGCGTTCGATCTCCTCGCGCTCGATCGCCATGGCGCGCTCGTCCTTCTCCACAC
>NZ_RZRP01000314.1:0-6645 GCF_003997795.1 Mesorhizobium sp. M7A.F.Ca.US.005.03.2.1
GTCATAGACATAGGTCCAGGTGCCCAGATCGGCGTCCGACGCCGACAGCCGATTGCCGAGCATGTCGTAAGTGTAGGTCCAGGTCGAACCGCCAGGATCGGTGACGCCGATCAGCCGACCGAGCAGATCGTAGCTGCGGCTCTCCGGCAGATTGAGGCCACCGACGTCGCGAATGATGCCGGCAATGTCACCGCGTGTCGTCGATGGAGTTCTGGTCAAATGCCCGAGCTCATCGGTCAGCGTCACCCCGTAAAGTCGGGGGGTGGGTGTGCCGGTTGCGGTCGCGATGTCGTGCAGATAGCTGCGCTGGCTGGCATCCGGATTGATCGTCTTTGTCAACCGGTCGGCCCAGTCGTAGCTGTTGGTGGTCCACTGTGCCGTCTCACCGACGAACCTCGGGAAGGCGGTACGCAGCACATTGCCGCGAAGATCGTAGTCGGTCTCGGCAATGCGTCTTGCACTGGCCGCCGTCTCTCCGGGGGTTTCCACGCGATAGACCCGGCCAAGCCCGTCATAGAAGGAGCGGGTAAAATCCTCGCCGGCGCCCCCACTCGCGCCATTGGGCAGCGGGGTGTACTTGACCAGCGCCTGTGTCGCCGGATTGCCCTCGTTCTCGAAGCGCGTCTTGGCATAGGCGCCGGTGACGCTCTGAGAGACCTGATAGGGCCGGCAGAAGGCGTCATAGGTAAAGGTTTTGACGAGACCATTCGGGTCTGTCTTCGTTGCCGGCAGGCCGCACACGGCATTGTAGGTGGCGGTCGAAACAAAGCGCGCGTCGGCGACCTGTCCGCGGGAGGACGCGCTCCTTTCAAGACGATCGGAATAGCGCGTGAGAAGTGATCAGGCCAGCAAATGCGCCAGCAGCGCCCTTAGTTGGGCCGGCTTCAGCGGCTTGCGCATCAGTTCGATGCCGCCGGAGCGGGCGGCCTTGGCGACGGCTTCCGAACTGTCGGCGGTGACGATCAGCGCCGGCACGGCGCGGCCGAGATAGTCGCGGACTTCGGCGATGGTCGTGGTGCCGAGATCGCCGCCGTCGAGATGCTGGTCGGCAATGACGATGTCGGGCACCCAGTCGGTGTCGCCAAGCATGTCTAGCGCATCGTCGGTCGAGGTCGCGGCCCGCACCAGGCATTGCCAGCGTTCGAGGAGGAAGGTCATGGCCTGCAGCACTTCGATATCGTTCTCGACCAGCAGCACCTTGGTGCCGAACAGGCCATAGCCGCGCGGCCGTTCCATATCGGCAACGCTGGCGATGGCATCGGCTGGCGCACCGATGCCGACGGGTACATCGATGTGGAAGATCGTGCCGCGTCCGACCTTCGACGAGAATGTCACGGGATGGCCGAGCGCGCTGGCCATGCGGCGCACGATGGCGAGCCCGAGCCCGAGACCGCCACCGTCCAGTTCGGCATTGGCCGGCGAGGTGCCGCGGTGGAACTCCTCGAACACCGCCTCGCGCTGGTCGTCGGGAATGCCGCAGCCCGTGTCGGCGACGTCGATGCGGATGGTGTCGCCGCGATGCCTGGTGCCGACAAGCACGCCGCCCGAGCGTGTATAGCCCAGCGCGTTGGAGAGAATGTTCTGCAGGATACGGCGCAGCAGCGTGCGGTCGGAGCGGACCACGGCATGGACCGGCCGGAATTTCAGCGACAGGCCTTTCATCTCCGCCACCGGCAGGAAATCCGAGCGGAGCGACGAGAACAGCGCCTCCAGGCTGACGTCGCTTATGTCGGGCTGCACCACGCCGGCATCGAGCTTGGAGATGTCGAGCAGGGTTCGCAGCAGGTCCTCCATCGTCTCCAGCGAGCGCTCGACCTGCCGCACCAGTTTCTTGCCCTCGTCGCTGGTCTGAACTTCGGCGAGCGCCGAAACCGAAAGGTGGGCGGCATTCAGCGGCTGCAGCACGTCGTGACTGGCAGCGGCGAGGAAACGGGTTTTTGACAGGTTCGCAAGTTCGGCGTTTTCCTTGGCGGCACTGAGGTCAATGTTCGACTGCTCCAGCCGCCGCAAGGTCGAGTGAAGTTCCTCGGTACGTGTACGCACCCGGTTTTCCAGCGAGATCGTGGTCTGGAACAGCGAAAAGGCGTTGCCTTGCTGGTCCATCGAGCGCTCGACGCGGCTGACCAGTGCCGCGTTGATCTTCTTCAGCTTTTCAAGATCGTTTATGTCCCTCAGCGGCATCTTGTTGCGCCGTCCTATTCCGCCGCCTGGCGCTCGCCGAAGGCGATGCCGGTGAAAGTCTGGTTCAGATGCATCGACCGGTACTGTTCGCCATAGGTGCCGAAGCCGATGACATTGTTGACCCGGTAGAGTTCCGAGATCTCGCGAAACACCTGCCGATTGCGTGCGTCCAGCCGGCGCAGCACGCAGTCGAAGCCGAGGATCATGTCGATGCCGCCAAGCCTCTCCTCGACGTCGCGCAGGGCGGCGCGCGTCGATTCCACCATGTCCTTGGGCTGAGCGATCGACAGCACGACGCCATCGTCTATGGCGCAGAAGAACGACAGCGAGCCGTCGGCATGCATCTTCTGGATCGACCGGCAATAATATTGTCCGCCCACCTTCACCACCACGGGATGCGAGGCGAAGCTCAGTGGCGTCAGCATCTGCGCGACGATACCGACGGACGCGGCGTATTCCTGCGCCGCATTGGTGGCGTTGAACTCGCGCACGATGCGGTGATCTGGATCGGAAGCCGTCACCACCAGTTTCTCATCGGTGGGAACGAAATTGTCGGTCTTGAAGACATGGAAGGGAATTTCGGTCGATATCAGCACGATGATGGCGCTGTCGGAGGTGACCTTGCCGTTCGAGATCAGGCGCGTCGTCTCGAATTTCAGATCGTCGCCGGCGGAGCCGCCAAGCAGCGGAATGTCATCGAGACCCCAGTGGATGGCTGAACTCACCGCTTCTTCGGCATAGGAGAGCCCGTCGATGAAGCAGAGCGCGAAAGTGCCTTTGGTCCGATCGCAACCGAGGCGCGCGCGCAGCGATCGCCGCAGGGTCTCGACCTCGCCGGTGATCCTGTCCATACCCGACGAGGACAGATTTTCGACCATCACGCTGACGGCGGTAAACGCGGTGGACGGAAGCAGCATGGCCAGCACATGACCATCCTCGAGACCTTGCGGCGTGATCTCGCCGGCAGTCGAGCAGCCGGCGTGGTGGAGCGCCGGCGCGTGGGTCATGAGCGCCTGGGAAAGGGCGCTGGCTTCGACCAGGCTCTGGGAAAAGAACAGCAGGGCAAAGCCCGCGTCGATGGCGGCTGCTTCCAGTGCGATCGCCCTGGCGAACGCCTCCATGTCGGGCTCGTCCGTGGTGAGCGCCGACAGGCCGCATGCATAGCGCGTCTGTGAATTGGCCAGCGATGTTCTCCGCATTTCCTCCGACGCTTTTTTGTGCGCGGCTGTTTTAAATGCTTCTGGCGCGCGGGCGTCGACCGACATTGTTGCCTTCAATCGGCGGTTTGGCAATGGGGCCACCGGCACCGCATGTTTGGGCGCGGCCATGACCGAAAGTACAATGTGCCGCGTTTGCGACGTGCTGTTTTTTGTCCGATGTGCGGTGTACCAATAACGCATGGCCGATGCGCCAACGCCGCGTTGGCAACGTGATGACCAAGGTTGATACCCAGGGAGGGACCATGTCGGACGTTTCGTTGATGGTGAACGGAAAGCGGGTCAGCGGTGCTGCCGAGGACCGAACACTTCTGGTTCACTTCCTGCGGGAAAATCTCGGCCTTACCGGCACGCATGTCGGTTGCGACACCTCGCAATGCGGTGCCTGCGTCGTCCACGTCGACGGCAAGGCGGTCAAATCCTGTACGATGCTCGCGGTGCAGGCCTCCGGCTCGACCGTGTTGACGATCGAGGGCCTGGCAAATGGCGCCGACCTGCATCCGGTGCAGGCCGCCTTCAAGGAACATCACGGGCTGCAGTGCGGCTTCTGCACGCCGGGCATGATCATGACGGCGACCGACATGATCGGCCGCCACCCCGAAGGGCTCGACGAGGCGACGGTGCGTGCCGAGCTCGACGGCAACATCTGCCGCTGCACCGGCTACCACAACATCGTCAAGGCGATCCTCGCCGCATCGACGACGATGAAGGGGTCGAAGGGTAAGGCGAAACAAGCGGCTTGAACGAGGCAGTAGGGCAATAAGGCAGTAGGGCAGTAGGGAATCGGAGCCAATTTTTCCCTACTGCCGTACTGCCCTACTCACCTACTCCCCTACAATCTCGGGAGGAATTTCTGATGGGCATTGAAGGTGTTGGCGCTCGGGTCGCGCGCAAGGAAGACAAACGATTCATCACGGGCGCCGGCCGCTATGTCGACGACATGGTGGTTCCCGGCATGAAGCACGCCGCCTTCGTGCGCAGTCCGCACGCGCATGCGCAGATCAAGAAGATCGATGTGAAGAAGGCCCAAGGCATGCCCGGCGTCATCGGCGTGCTGACCGGCAAGGAACTCAAGGCCGATGGCATCGGCAATCTCATCTGCGGCTGGATGATCCACTCCAAGGACGGCTCGCCGATGAAGATGGGGGCATGGTCGCCACTCGCCTTCGACCGGGTCCGTTATGTCGGTGACGCCGTCGTCATTGTCGTCGCCGAGACCAAGGGGCAAGCGCGTGACGCCGCCGAGGCGGTCGAGATCACCTACAAGGAGTTGAAGGCCGTCGTCGACGCCTCCAAGGCGATGGACAAGGGTGCGCCGCAGATCCACCCCGAAGCGGACAACAATCTGATCTTCGACTGGGACATCGGCAATGCCGACGACACGGAAGCGGCCTTCGGGAAGGCAGCCCATGTGGTCAAGATGGACATCATCAACAACCGGCTGGTGCCTAACGCCATGGAGCCGCGCGCCGCACTTGGCCATTACGACAAGGCCGAGGATCACTACACCTGCTGGACGACCTCGCAGAACCCGCATGTGGCGCGGCTGGTGATGAGCGCCTTCTACAATGTCGCGCCGGAAAACAAGCTGCGCGTGATTGCGCCCGATGTCGGCGGCGGTTTCGGCTCGAAGATCTACATCTATCCCGAAGAGATCGTCTGCCTGTGGGCGTCGAAGAAGACCGGGGTGCCGGTCAAATGGGTGGCTGACCGGACCGAGAGTTTTCTGACCGACGCGCATGGCCGCGACCATCACACCCATGCTGAAATGGCCTTCGACAAGGACCACAGGATCCTCGGCCTGAAGGTCGAAACCCAGGCCAATCTCGGCGCCTATATGTCGCTGTTTTCGTCGGCGACGCCGACCTACCTCTATGCGACGCTGCTGTCGGGCCAGTACAATATCCCGGCCATCCATGCCAATGTGAAGGCGATCTATACCAACACCGCGCCCGTCGATGCGTATCGCGGGGCAGGGCGGCCGGAAGCGACCTTCGTCATGGAGCGCATGATGGAGACGGCGGCCCGCCAGTTCGGCGTCTCGCCGGCCGAGCTGCGGCGCAAGAACTTCGTCACAGCGTTTCCGCATCAGACGCCGGTCATCATGTGCTATGACGCCGGCGACTATGCCGCTTCGCTCGATGCGGCAATGAAGGCGTCGGATTATGCCGGCTTTGCCAAGCGCAAGGCCGCCGCCGCCAAGAAGGGGCTGCTGCGCGGCATTGGCATGAGCTGCTACATCGAAGCCTGCGGCATCGCGCCGTCTGCTGCCGTCGGCTCGCTCGGCGCCGGTGTCGGCCTTTGGGAATCAGCGGAAGTGCGCGTCAACGCGGTCGGCACGATCGAGGTGCTGACTGGCTCGCACAGCCACGGCCAGGGCCATGAGACGACCTTCGCGCAACTGGTCAACGAGCGCTTCGGCGTGCCGCTCGATTCGGTCTCGATCGTGCATGGCGACACCGACAAGGTGCAGATGGGCATGGGCACCTATGGCTCGCGCTCGGGTGCAGTCGGCATGTCGGCCATCGTCAAGGCCCTCGACAAGGTCGAGGCCAAGGCCAAGAAGATCGCGGCACACCTGCTCGAAGCCGACGAAGGCGACATCGTCATCGAGAATGGCGCGCTGAAGGTCGCCGGCACCGACAAGAACGTGCCGTGGTTCCAGATGGCGCTGGCCGCCTACACTGCCCACAACCTGCCGGGCGGCATGGAGCCCGGGCTGAAGGAGACGGCGTTCTACGATCCGTCGAATTTCACCTTCCCGGCGGGCTGCTATATCTGCGAGGTCGAGGTCGACCCGGAAACCGGCGTCACCGAGATCGTCCAGTTCGTCGCTGCCGACGATTTCGGCAACATCATCAACCCGATGATCGTCGAGGGCCAGGTGCATGGCGGGCTGGCGCAAGGCATCGGCCAGGCGCTGCTCGAAGGCGCCCATTATGACAATAGCGGCCAGCTTTTGACCGCGAGCTACATGGACTACACCATGCCGCGCGCCGGCGATCTGCCGTCGTTCAAGGTCTCGACCTCGAACACGCCATGCCCGGGCAATCCGTTGGGGATCAAGGGCTGCGGCGAGGCCGGCGCCATCGGCTCGCCGCCGGCGGTGATCAACGCCCTCACCGACGCCATCGGCAGCAACGATCTTGCCATGCCGGCTTCGCCGTCCACCGTCTGGGCCGCGATCCGCGCGACGAAACACTGAAAGCGAATAGCGAATAGGGAGTAGCGAATAGGGAAGAGAAGG
>NZ_RZRP01000315.1:0-6639 GCF_003997795.1 Mesorhizobium sp. M7A.F.Ca.US.005.03.2.1
GCATGCCCAGCTCCATCAGGCGCTTCAGCCGGTCGGCGAGGATGTTTGAGGCGATGCCTTCCATCGATCCGTTGAGCAGCTCGCGAAAATGGCGCCTGCCGCCGAAGATCATGTCGCGAAGGATGATCAGGCTCCAGCGGTCGCCGAAGACTTCCAGCGACAGATTGATCGGGCACCCGGACCGGCGATCCATGCTCATGAGATTTTTCTCCAAAACCGGTTGCATTATCGTATCAGTTTTATTATCGTGCAACCGATTGCAAAATGCAATCAGTTTTGCAGAGAGGAGACTGCGTGATGAGGACCACCGAACGCCCTGAGATTATATCCGAAGTCTTTGGCGATCCGGCGAACCCGCCGCTGTTGCTGATCATGGGAGCGATGGCCTCGATGCTGTGGTGGCCGGAGGCGTTCTGCCGGAAACTGGCCGGTGCCGGCCTGTTCGTGATCCGCTACGACAATCGCGATACCGGCCGTTCGACGAAATCCAAACCGGGAGAGCCGCCCTACACGTTCGATGATATGGCCGACGATGCAATGCATGTTCTGGACGACCACGGCATCGGCAAGGCGCATGTCGTCGGGATGTCGATGGGCGGCATGATCGCGCAGCTTGTGGCGTTGAAACATCCCTCGCGTGTCGTATCTCTGACTGTGATCAGCAGTTCGCCGGTGGGAATCGACACATCCGGCCTTCCCGGGACGACCGAAGCCTACATGGAACACTCGGCCGAGGGCGCCAAAGTCGATTGGTCGGACCGTGGTCAAGTGGTCGATTTCATCGTCAGGGATGCGCGGGCGATCGCCAGCACCACGCATTCATTCGATGCGGCGGGGATACGGGCCTTTGTCGAGCAGGATTACGACCGCTCCGGCGGCTTCCTGAGCGCGACCAACCATTTCATGCTCAAGGGCGGCGCCGCCTGGAAGGGCCGCCTGCACGAGATCGCGGCGCCGCTGCTGGTCATTCACGGCACGGCGGATCCGATCTTTCCGGTCGAACACGGCGAGGCGCTGGCCGAGACGGTCACCGGCGCAAGACTCATTCGCATCGAAGGTGGCGGCCACGAGCTGCATCCGGACGACTGGGCCGAGATGTCCGCAGCGATCATCGCGCATGTCCAAGCCGGTTGAAGCAGCATAGGCTGGTTTGACGGACAAGGCTAACCGCAACAGGCGTGCCGCATGGTAGCGGCCACCGACAATCCAGGAAACAGACGAGCAAAAAATGTCCCTGACACTTCATTTCCATCCGCTGGCCTCCTTCTGCTGGAAGCCGTTGATCGCGCTGTACGAGAACGCCACGCCGTTCACGCCTGTCATCGTCGACCTTGGCGATGCTGAATCGCGCGCGGCCTGCCTGAAGATCTCGCCGGCCGGCAAGATGCCGGCGCTGCGCGACGATGCGCGTGGCCGTACGGTGCTGGAATCGAGCATCCTCGTCGAATATCTGGCCGCGCACTATCCGGGGCCGGTCGACCTCGTTCCCGCCGAGATCGACATGGCGTTGGCCGTCCGCCAAGCTGACCGTTTCTATGATTTCTATGTGCAGGAGCCGATGCAGAAGATTGTCGGCGACCGGTTGCGTCCCGGCGACAAGACCGACCCGTTCGGCGTCGAGCAGGCTCGCGACCGGTTGCGCAATTCCTACGCCATCATCGAACACGACATGCAGTCGAAGATCTGGGCGATGGGCGACAGCTTCACCATGGCCGATTGCGCAGCCTCCCCCGCGCTGTTCTATGCCAACAAGGTCGAGCCGTTGGGCGACAGGTACCCGGCTGTGAAGCGCTATCACGACCGCCTGCTGCAGCGCCCCGCCTTCGCTCGGGTGATCGGGGAGGCGCAGCCCTACTTCAAGTTCTTCCCCTACAACAACGGTTGATCGGGTCAGGCTTCCCAGAACTGATCGAGCCAGATGTTGAGTTTGAGGAAGCCAGTGCCGCTCACCGTATAGACGCGCCTTGTTCCTTCCGGCTTGGCGTGGACCAGGCCGGCATCGAGCAGCACTTTCAGATGTTGCGACACGGCTGGGCGCGAGACCGGCAAGCCGGCGGCCAGTTCGGTGACGGTTTTCGGGCCGCGGCGAAGTTCTTCCAGAAGATGGCGCCGGTTGGGATCGGCAATCGCCATGAAGGCGTCGGAAAACATCATGCCTGTATTAGTGAGGCAAAGCCTTTCGAATCTCAACCGTCTGCTTCTGCTTTTCTTCTGGGATCAAGCCGCAATGCTTCCGGGGTGACCGAACGGTCGGCCGGCTGCGTCTTGAAGGCGTCACGATCCCCGATCGGCACCGGCGCGCGGCGGCTGATGCGCAGCAGCGTGTAGCCCGCCAGGCAGAGATGCGCGAAGGCGGTCGCCAGGAACAGACCTTCCGGGCGCATCCAGCCCATCAGGGCAGCCGCAAGCAAAGGTCCGATCATCGTGCCGAAGCCATAGAGCAGCAACAGCCCGCCAGATACCTTGACGAAATCCTCCGAGCGCGCGTGGTCGTTGGCATGCGCCACGGCGATGGAATAGAGCGTATAGGCGAAGGCGCCATAAGCGGCGGTGAAGACGATGACGAAGACGCCGGAGCGTGGCTCGAACAGGAAGATCATGAGCGCGAAGAAGGCCCCGCCGAAAGCCGCCCCCGCCAGCACGAAGCGCCGGTCGGTCTTGTCGGACAGGCGCCCGGCCGGAAGCTGCATGGCGGCACCGGCAACGACCACAAGACTCATCATCAGGGCGATCTCGGCCGTGGAAATGCCGATGCGTGCACCATAGACCGCGCCAAGCGTGCCCCAGGCGCCGTTGGCGATGCCGATCAGCACGCAAGCGACCGCCGACACCGGCGAATTGGCATAAAGGCCCCTGACATCAAGTGAGACATCCTGCAGCGGCTTGGGGTGGGAGGCGGTCGAGACCGCCGTCGGAATGAGCGACAGGCAAAACAGGATGCCGGTGATCATGAACAGCGACGCGGACTTCACGTCGCCGCCGGCGACGATCATCTGCCCACCCATGATCGAGGCATAAGTCACCATCATGTAGAGGCCGAAGACGGTGCCACGGTTCTCGTTGGTGGCCTTCTCGTTCAACCAGCTTTCGATGACCATGAAGGCGCCGGCCATGGTGAAGCCGGTGAAGGCGCGCAGCAGGATCCAGACATACTCGTCGATGATCAGCCCGGTGAGCAGCGCCACGATGGCGCCGGATGCGGCAAAGGCGCCAAAGGCGCGCACGTGGCCGGCGCGGCGCACGATGCGCGGTGCGAAGAAGCAGCCGGTGACGAAGCCGCCGGCCCAGGCCGTGCCCATCAGGCCGAGCGATGCGGTCGAGAAGCCTTCCAACTGACCGCGCAGGGGCAGAAGCAGCCCATGCAAACCAGATGCCGCGAGCAGGAAAGCGGTGCCGCGAAGCAGCGAGAGGATCGGTCGGTAGGTTGCGAACATTGGTTGATCCGGCTC
Source organism: Mesorhizobium sp. M7A.F.Ca.US.005.03.2.1 (assembly GCF_003997795.1). Lineage (NCBI taxonomy): Bacteria > Pseudomonadati > Pseudomonadota > Alphaproteobacteria > Hyphomicrobiales > Phyllobacteriaceae > Mesorhizobium > Mesorhizobium sp. M7A.F.Ca.US.005.03.2.1. The sequence continues at coordinate 3,450 of NZ_RZRP01000315.1, forward strand.
AGGTTTGGCGGGGACGCTGCGTCTGAAGACAGTCGCATTCGGGCTTTTCGGCGGCGGGCTTTACGCCCGAGCGCCTATCCGCGGCGGAACAGTGCTTCGGCCGCGGATTTGGTGGTGTCCTTGGCCTTGAGTTCGGCTTCCAGGCGGGCGATTTCGTCGCGCAGGATGCCGATCCGCTCAGTCAAGTCGCTGACGGAAAGCAATGACAGGTCCTGCCCGATCTCGTGCGGGCGCGCCTTCTTCTTGGGTTCGTCGTCGAAGATCGCCATTGTCGCTCCTCCTCCGCCAAGACCAGATTGGCCATTTGCCTGATTTGGCAATCAGCATACATAGGGCAGGGGCGTCGATGCAAACAGCCGGTCGGATAACGGCGAGGAAAGACGGGAAATCTCATGGCGAGCGGACAGAAAATTCCGGCAAGAATGACGGCCATCGCGATCTCGGAGCCAGGTGGCCCTCGGGTGCTGAAGCCGGAAACACGCGACGTGCCGCAGCCCGGCCCCGGCGAGATCCTGATCAAGGTGCATGCCGCCGGCGTCAACCGGCCCGACGTCCAGCAGCGCAAAGGCGCCTATCCGCCACCGCCCGGCGCATCCGACCTGCCGGGCCTCGAAGCATCGGGTGAAGTGGCGGCCCTTGGCGACGACATATCACGCTGGCGCATTGGCGACCGCGTCTGTGCGCTGACGCCCGGCGGCGGCTATGCCGAATATGTCAAGGTCCATGCAGGGAGCGTGCTGCCGTTGCCCGCCGGCTTCACCCACACCGAAGCCGCGGCGGTGCCGGAGAATTACTTCACCGTCTGGCACAATGTGTTCGAGCGTGGCGGCCTCAAGAAAGGCGAGACGCTGCTCGTCCATGGCGGCTCGTCCGGCATCGGCACGACAGCAATCCAGCTTGCCTCCGCCTTCGGCGCCTATGTCATCACCACTGCCGGCAGCAAGGAGAAATGCGACGCCTGCCTGAAGCTCGGCGCCGACCGGGCGATCAATTATCGCGAGGCGGATTTCGTCGCCGCGGTGAAGGAGGCAACGGGTGGCAAAGGCGCCAATGTCATCCTCGACATGGTCGGCGGCGACTATGTGGCGCGCAACTACGAAGCCGCGGCGGTCGAAGGCCGCATCGTCCAGATCGCCGTTCAGGCCGGCGCTGTCGCAAGCGCGGACTTTTCGAAGATCATGGTCAAGCGGCTTACCCACACAGGTTCGACGCTGAGGCCGCGAACCGTCGAGTTCAAGGCGGCGATCGCGGCGGCGCTGGAAGCGCAGGTGTGGCCGCTGCTCGGCACGCGCAAGGTTGCCCCTGTGATGGACATGATCTTCCCGCTCAGCGAAGCCTGGCGGGCGCATGAGCGCATGGAAGAGGGTGAGCATATCGGCAAGATCGTGCTCGACGTAGGCTGACAGCGCGCGAGGTCAGCGCCTCGCTGCCCACAAGATGAACAGAAGCTTAATGCTGCAATGCAGCATTTGCATCATTGCTATGCAAAATCAGCCATTCAAGTCCTCATCGATGACGCCTATTTGAGCACCATCGAAACGAACATCATTCTGGAGGGACTACCATGAACCCGATCCGCGCTTTCCGTAACTGGCGTATGTACACCGAGACCGTCCGCGAACTGAGCCGTCTCAACGCACGTCAGCTCAGCGATCTCGGCATCAACCGCGCCGACATCGAAAAGATCGCCCGCAGGGCTATCTAAAGCCACGTCCTGGTCCGCTCCGGCGGACCCAAGCCGTGGAAGCCAGAGCCGCACCAGACGAACTTTGTCGCGGTTCCGAGCCCGCTGGACCCAGTCCGGCGGGTTTTGTCGTTTTGGGCGGGAGATCAACGACCGTCCCAACCGATACCGGCCATCGAGCAGGGTTGACCTCAGTTTCCTGCATGGCATCTTGGCTCGGCGCTTTCACAAGGGCGAACCCTGATTGACCGGGGTGCCCTACCTCAACCGATCTTTGCCAAGACCGGAACTCGCCAGCGAAGCCAGCTTGTCGTTCTGTTCAAGAGCGCGGAACGTTTTCGGTAAGTACCCACGGCTTCCGGTCTTTGCTCCAAAAACGTTGCGAAACGCCCCGAGAGCGGTTATACAGACCGCGAATTTCCCATTTTGGTGGCTCTAAACCACCGCCCGCGCGGGAACGCGGGCGAACGAGAAGGATTTGTAAAAATGGCCAATACGCTGCTGATGCCCAAGGCGACCGCCGTCTGGCTGGTCGACAATACCGCACTTTCCTTCGAGCAGATCGCGCAGTTCTGCGGGCTGCATCCGCTCGAGGTCAAGGCAATCGCCGACGGCGAAGCGGCGCAAGGCATCAAGGGCATGGACCCGATCATGACCGGACAGCTGACCCGTGACGAGATCGCCCGTGCCGAGAAGGATCCGAACCAGCGCCTGAAGCTTTCAGACCCCAAGGTGCGGGTGCCCGAATCCAAGCGCAAGGGTCCGCGCTACACGCCGCTGTCGAAGCGCCAGGACCGGCCGAACGCAATTCTGTGGCTGGTGCGCAACCATCCCGAGCTCAAGGACGCGCAGATCTCGCGCCTCGTCGGCACCACCAAGTCGACGATCGAACAGATCCGCGAGCGCAAGCACTGGAACTCAGCCAATCTGCAGCCGATGGACCCGGTGACGCTGGGTCTCGCCTCGCAGATCGACCTCGACATGGAAGTCAACCGCGCCTCGCGCGGCCGCGAACAGGCGCAGCCGGTCGGCGACACGCTGCTGCCGGCGGCCCTGACCGAGCGGTTGGTGCCGGCTCCCGAGAAGCCGAAGGACGAGGACGCCGAACTCGACGCCAACGCCGTGTTCGCCAAGCTCTCTGCCTTGAAGTCGAAGAACACGGACAATGACGACGACGAGTGAGGTTGTCTGATATTCCAAGAAAAAGCCCGCTTCGAGCGGGCTTTTTTTGTAGCTGCGCCAGGTCTCAGCTGCGCGCGGCGCGGTCCGGCGCCATGCCATAGTCCTCGCTGCGCTCCACAGCGCGGTAGAAGTCGGCAAGCTGCTTGCCGCGCTCCGGCTTGAAGATGCGGCCGGCGATGACCACCGAGGCGATGCGATCGATACGAAAGGCGCGGAAATCGTCGCGCATCTCGCACCAGGCGACCAGCGTCCACACCTTGCCCCAGAACCACAGGCCGAGCGGGCGGATATCGCGGGCGGTGCCGCGGCCGGCCTCGTCGGAAT
>NZ_RZRP01000316.1:0-6590 GCF_003997795.1 Mesorhizobium sp. M7A.F.Ca.US.005.03.2.1
CGTCATTGGTTTTCCTCCCCTTCCGGCGCGAGGCCGAACTAGGCCTCGCGCCGGAAGGGGAGGAAAACCAATGACGACACTCGGCGAAGCGCTCATTTCGCTGCTCGAAGCCCATGGCGTCGACACGGTCTTCGGGATTCCCGGCGTCCACACGGTAGAACTCTACCGCGGGCTAGCGCGCTCCAAGATCCGCCACGTCACACCGCGTCACGAACAGGGCGCCGGCTTCATGGCCGATGGCTACGCACGCGCCAGCGGCAGACCGGGCGTCGCCTTCGTCATCACCGGACCGGGGCTGACCAACACCATCACCGCCATGGGGCAGGCACGCGCCGATTCGGTGCCGATGCTGGTGATCTCAGGCGTCAACGCCACGCCGACGCTGGGCAAGGGGCTGGGCCATCTGCACGAATTGCCGGATCAGCGCGGCATGATGGAGAAGGTGGCGCTGTTTTCGCAGCGCGTTACCGAGGCTGGCGAATTGCCCGGCGCGCTGGCGCAGGCCTTCGCCCTGTTTTCATCGGCCCGGCCCGGCCCGGTACATATCGAGATCCCGACCGACGTCATGGTCAAGCCGGCGGATGGCATCGCTGCCATGCTGAGCAATGTGACGCCGCCCGTGCCGGAAGGTGTCGCAATTGCCAACGCGGCCAAACTCATCAGTGCAGCGCGCCGCCCGCTGATCCTGGTCGGCGGCGGCGCCAAACGCGCCGAAGCGCCACTGCGGCGTCTGGCCGAACGGCTGGGGGCGCCGGTCGTCCAGACCACCAATGCGCGCGGCCTGCTGCATGGTCATCCGCTTTGCGTGCCGGCCAGTCCCAGCCTGAAGACAGTACGGGCGCTGATGGCCGACGCCGACCTGGTCATTGCCGCCGGCACCGAATTCGGCCCGACCGACTATGACGGCTACAGCGATGGCGGCTTCGTCCTGCCCGCCAACCTGATCCGCATCGATATCGGCGCGGACCAGCTTGCCCGCCGCCCGGCGACGGTTTCGATCCTGGCCGATTGCGCCGAGGCGCTCGAAGCACTGCTTCTGGAAACCCGCCATGTCCGGGCAAGCGAGGGCGGTTCGTCGCGCGCCGCTACTACACGCAAAGCAGCCTTTGCCGAGCTCAATCCGACACTGCAGGGGCAGGTGCGCGCCGTCGAGATGATCCGCGACGCTTTGCCGGGCGCGCTCATCGTCGGCGATTCGACGCAGCCGATCTATGCGGCCAACCTCTATTACGACCATGATCGGCCAGGCGGTTGGTTCAATGCCGCCACCGGCTTCGGCGCGCTTGGCTACGGCCCGCCGGCCGCAATTGGCGCGGCCCTTGCGATACCCGATGCGCCGGTCGTCTGCCTCACGGGTGACGGCGGCTTCCAGTTCACGCTGCCGGAACTGGGCGCCGCGCTCGACGCGCGGGTACCGGTCATCTTCGTCGTCTGGAACAACAGAGGCTACCGCGAGATCGAAACCTCGATGCTCGATGTCGGCGTCGAGCCGGTCGGCGTATCGCCGGCGCCGCCGGATTTCTGCAAGCTGGCCGAGGCCTATGGCATCGGCGCCGAACGGCTTGCCGATATCGATGCTCTCGCGGACGCGCTGAAGCGCGCCCGGGCCACCGGACTGCCGCGCGTCATCGAAATCACAGTTGACTGAAGCGCGGGTTTCCCGTTTTGGCGGACCACGGCTGAAGTGTCGGACGCATGCAAAGACGCGACAACTGCCATGTCGAGATGTCAATTGAGTGATGGCGCAAAAGGCGCGACGCTTCGCGTCGGCGGCACAGAAACGACCTAACGATAAAAAAATGACAGGAGCGTCCAAGATGACGGAAACACTTGAAGGCAAGCATATCGTCGTGACTGGTGGGACCGGTGCGCTCGGCGGTGCGGTTGTCGGCAAACTGCTGAGCGACGGCGCGATCTGCCATGTGCCCAATGCTCATGCCGCCGCCCCTACGCATTTCCCCTTTACCTCGCATGACCGTGTCCAGCTGGTGCACAACGTCGATCTCTCGGACCCCGCGAAGGTCGAAGCGTTCTATAGCCAGGTTCCGGGCCTTTGGGGCTCGATCCATCTGGCTGGCGGCTTCACCTCGGCGCCTGTTGAAAAGATCGAGTCGGCGTCCTTTGCCGAGATGATGGACACCAATGCGCGCACCGCCTTCCTGTGCTGCCGCGCCGCGATCCGCTCGATGCTGTCGTCGGACACGGCGGGCCGCATCGTCAACGTCACCGCGCGCGCCGGGCTCGATCCGCGGCGCGGCGCCGGCATGGTCGCTTACGCCGCCAGCAAGGCGGCGGTGGCAGCCATGACGGTGGCGATGGCCGAAGAGCTGAAGCACAAGGGCATCCTGGTCAATGCCGTGGCGCCGTCGACGCTAGATACGCCGGCAAACCGCGCCGATATGCCGGATGCCGATGTCACAAGATGGGTCAGCCTCGAAGCCGCCGCCGAGGCCATCGCCTATCTCGCCTCGCCGGCCAATCAGGCGATGAGCGGCACGCTGGTGCCGCTTTACGGCAGGGCGTAACTTTCCAACCTTTACCTAGGTCAAAGAAAAACCCCGCCGGATCGCTCCGGCGGGGTTTTGTTTTGGAGCCTGTGCGAAGGCTTCGCGGTGCGAAGACTTAGCTGCCCTGCTTCTTCAGCGCGGCACCCAGGATGTCGCCCAGCGAAGCGCCGGAGTCGGTCGAGCCGTACTGAGCGACCGCTTCCTTCTCTTCGGCGATTTCCAGCGCCTTGATCGAGACCTGCAGCTTGCGGGTCTTCTTGTCGAAGGCGATGACGCGGGCATCGACCTTCTGGCCGACGGTGAAGCGCTCGGGGCGCTGCTCGTCGCGGTCACGGCTCAGGTCGGAGCGCTTGATGAAGGTTTCGATGCCGCTGTCGACCAGCCGCACTTCCAGACCGCCATCCTTGACGCCGATGACTTCGCAGGTGACGACCGCGTTCTTGCGCAGTTCGCCTGAAGTCGCCGCTTCGCCGACCGTATCCTTGGCCAGCTGCTTGATGCCGAGCGAGATGCGCTCCTTGTCGATGTCGACGTCGAGCACCTGCGCCTTGACCATGTCGCCGCGATTATACTCTTCGATGACCTGCTCGCCCGGACGGGTCCAGTCGAGGTCGGAAAGGTGCACCATGCCGTCCACGTCGCCTTCGAGGCCGATGAACAGGCCGAACTCGGTCTTGTTCTTGACCTCGCCCTCGACCTGGCTGCCGACCGGATGGCTAGAGGCGAAAGCCTGCCACGGATTCTCGAGCGTCTGCTTGAGGCCGAGCGAGATGCGGCGCTTGGCCGGATCGACTTCGAGCACCACCACGTCGACTTCCTGGGTCGTTGACAGGATCTTGCCTGGATGCACGTTCTTCTTCGTCCACGACATTTCCGAAACGTGGATGAGACCCTCGATGCCCGGCTCCAGCTCGACGAACGCGCCGTAGTCGGTGATGTTGGTGACGGTGCCCTTGATCTTCTTGCCGATCGGGAACTTGGTGCCGATCTCGGACCACGGATCGCTCTCGAGCTGCTTCATGCCGAGCGAGATACGGTGGGTTTCCTGGTTGATGCGGATGATCTGCACCTTGACCGTCTGACCGATGTTGAGGATTTCGGTCGGATGGTTGACGCGGCGCCATGCCATGTCGGTGACATGCAGCAGGCCGTCGATGCCGCCGAGGTCGACGAACGCACCGTAATCGGTGATGTTCTTGACGACGCCTTCGACAACCTGGCCTTCTTCGAGGTTCTGCACGATTTCCGAACGCTGTTCGGCGCGGCTCTCTTCGAGCACGGTACGGCGAGACACCACGATGTTGCCGCGGCGGCGATCCATCTTGAGGATCTCGAAGGGCTGCGGGTTGTGCATCAGCGGGGAGACGTCGCGGATCGGGCGGATATCGACCTGGCTGCGCGGCAGGAAGGCCACGGCGCCGTCGAGGTCGACCGTGAAGCCGCCCTTGACCTGGTTGAAGATAACGCCTTCGACGCGCTCACCCTTGGTGAACTTCTCTTCGAGGCGGACCCAGCTCTCTTCGCGACGGGCCTTCTCACGGGAAAGCATTGCTTCGCCAAGCGCGTTTTCAATGCGCTCGACATAGACTTCGACGGTGTCACCAACCTTGAGGGTAGTGTCCTTGCCCTTGACGCCGAATTCCTTCAGCGGCACGCGGCCTTCGACCTTGAGGCCGACGTCGATGATGGCCATGTCCTTTTCGATCGCCGTGATCGTGCCCTTGACGACCTGGCCTTCGCCGGAGTGACCGGTGGTGAATGATTCTTCGAGCAGGCTCGCGAAATCATCGCGAGTGGGATTTGCAGCTGACATTGTTTCTCCTGGAGTGCCCCGCATCTGGAAGCGGGACGGGCGCCGTGGGTTAGCGTTGCGTTGGCCTGCCGGCGTTCCGGGCTACAAAAGCCCTGGGCCGCTCTTTAAGCGGCAATTCCGGCGCATGTAGAATGCTGGCAGGCTGGTTCGTGCCCGATATGGGTATTTTCTTCGCCTCCGACAACGGAAAGACGAGGGAAAAACCCGGATCAGACCTAGTCTCTCTTGGCCAAGACGTCATCGATGATCGCCATGGCTGCAAGAAACGCGGCTTCTATAGCCATTTCGCTGGTATCAAGCAAGTGCGCGTCGGCGGCCGGCTTCAAAGGTGAGTCGGCACGGCCCATGTCGCGCTGGTCGCGGCGCATGATATCGGCGAGGATCTCGGTAAAATCAGCGGTCCCGCCGATGCTCTCGATCTCGGCCAGCCGGCGCTGTGCTCGCACCTCGGCGCTCGCCGTCACATAGAGTTTGATGTCGGCGTCGGGGCACACCACGGTGCCGATGTCGCGCCCATCGAGCACCGCACCCGGCGGTGTCTTGGCGAAGTCGCGCTGCTTTTCGACGAGGATGCGCCGCACGGTCGGGTACACTGCGACCTTGGAGGCCGCCTCGCCGACCGCATGCGCCGACAAGACCGTCCGGTCGAGCTTTGCCAGATCGACCTGGCGGGCAGCGGTTTCAGCCGCCGAGACATTGTCGAGCGGCAGCGCGTGCTGGATGAGCGCATAGGCCACGGCACGGTAGGTGAGGCCGGTGTCGAGCAGGTTGAGGCGGTAGTGGTCGGCCAGCCGGCGGGCGAGGGTGCCCTTGCCGGCGCCGGCGGGGCCGTCGATGGCGATGGTGAAGACGTGTGTCATTGGCAGACCGCCGAAAGGGTTGGGCGCTGGCCTGCCAACGTACCAAGGCTATTGGTTGCCACGACCGTCACCCGATCTCCGCGCCCAGCGCCGTCATCAGCCCCATGAACTCCGGAAAGCTGGTCGCGATCATGGCGGCGTCGTCAATGGTCACCGGCTTTTCCGTCGCCAGCCCCATGACCAGAAAGCTCATGGCGATGCGGTGATCGAGATGGGTCTGCACGGTGGTGTCCTTGCCATTGGGATGGCCGCCAAGGCCCTTGCCGCCCGGTTTGCCGCGCACGGCAAGCGAAGCTTCGCCTTCGGTGCAGTCGACGCCGTTGAGCGTCAGCCCGTTGGCGACGGCCGACAGCCGGTCGGATTCCTTCACCCGCAACTCCTCCAGCCCCTGCATCAGCGTTTCGCCCTCGGCGAAGCTCGCAGCGACCGCCAGCACCGGATACTCGTCGATCATCGACGGCGCCCGCTCGGGCGGCACGATGACGCCCTTGAGCTCGGAGTAACGTACCCGCAGGTCGGCGACATCCTCGCCGCCGGCATTGCGCGGGTTGAGGATGTCGATGTTGCCGCCCATCTCCTGCAGCGTCAAAAGCAGGCCGGTGCGGGTCGGGTTCATCAGTACGTTTTCGATCGTGATGTCCGAACCCGGCACGATCAGGGCGGCCACCAGCGGGAAGCCGGCTGAGGACGGGTCGCCCGGCACGGCGATGGTCTGGCCGGTCAGCTTGCCCTGGCCTTCGATGAAGATGTGGCGCACGCCACGCTCGTCGGTTTCGACCGACAGATTGGCGCCAAACCCCTTCAGCATCTTTTCGGTGTGGTCGCGTGTCATCACCGGCTCGATCACCGTGGTGATGCCGGGCGTGTTGAGGCCGGCGAGCAGCACTGCGGACTTCACCTGCGCCGAGGCCATCGGCACGCGATAGGTGATCGGTGCGGCATGCTTGGGTCCATGCAGTGTGATCGGCATGCGGTCGCCCGGCGTCGCCTTCAGCACCTGCACGCCCATCTGGCGCAAGGGTTCCAGCACACGGCCCATCGGCCGGCCCGACAGCGAGGCATCGCCGATGAAGGTCGTCTCCATGTCATAGGTGCCGACAAGGCCCATGGTCAGCCGCGAGCCGGTGCCGGCATTGCCGAAATCGAGCGGGCCTTCCGGCTGCAGCAGCGCGCCGTTGCCGGTGCCGCGGATCACCCACTCGTCGCCGTTCTTCTCGATATGCGCGCCCATTGCCTTCATGGCCGCGCCCGTGCGCATCACGTCCTCGCCTTCGAGCAGGCCGGTGATGCGGGTCTCGCCGGAGGCGAGGCCGCCGAACATGAAGGAACGGTGCGAGATCGACTTATCACCCGGCACGCGCGCGATGCCGGAAAGGGCTGGGGATTGGCGGGCGGTGGCCGGCTTGGGGG
>NZ_RZRP01000317.1:0-6543 GCF_003997795.1 Mesorhizobium sp. M7A.F.Ca.US.005.03.2.1
GATTGTTGGTGGGCTCGTCGAGGATGATCAGGTCGCTGTCGAAATGCATGGCGCGCGCGATCGCCACCGCCTGACGCTCGCCGCCGGAGAGCGAACCGATCGGCGTCGTCGGCGGGATGTTCTTCGAGATGCCGACCTGCTTGAGCAGGTCGCGGGCAACCGTGTTCATCGCCTCCTGGTCCATCCGGTTGAGGAAGCGCGGCGGTTTGATCGGCTCGCGTCCGAGGAACAGATTGCGGGCGATCGACAGTTGCGTGACCAGTGCGGAGTCCTGGTAGATCGTCTCGATGCCATGGGCGATGGCGTCGCTGGTGCTGCGCAGGCTCACCTTCTTGCCACGGATGAAGATATCGCCGCTGGTCAGCGGAACGGCACCCGAAAGCACCTTGATCAGCGTCGACTTGCCGGCGCCGTTGTCGCCGAGCAAGCCGACGATCTCCCGTTCATTGACATGGAAATTGGCATCCTCCAGCGCCTGCACGCGGCCGTAGGACTTGCGGATGTTCGTCATGCGGATCAGTGGCTCGGCCATGGTTCAAGTCCCCGCCTGATGCCGGCGTTCCAGCCATGAATGCAGTGCCATCATGCCGAGGATGATGGCACCGATGAAGATGTTATAGGCAAGACCAGGCACGCCGATCAGCACGATGCCGTTGCGCATCACGCGCAGGATCAGGATGCCGAGCACGGTGCCGATGATCGTGCCGCGCCCGCCGGTAAGTGCGGTACCGCCGATCACCACCATGGCGATGACTTCCAACTCATAGCCGGTACCGCTGTTGGGGTTGGCGGCGGACGTGCGCAACGAAGAGATGACGCCGGCAAGCGAGGCCATGACCGACGACAGCACGAACAGGCCGATCTTGACCCCGCTGACATTGACGCCGCGCGCCCGCGCCGCGCTCGGGTTGCCGCCGGCCGCCTGGATCCAGTTGCCGGTGCGGCTTTGCGTCAGCACATAGCCGAGCGCGATCGCCGCGGCGATGAACCAGAACAGTGACATGTAGATGCGGAACGGGCCGATGAAGAAGTCGCCGACCAGCGCTTCCGCCAGCCAGCTGCCCTCCGCACTCCAGGTGCGCTGGGGAAAACCGTCGGTGACGAAAAGGGCGGTGCCGCGCACCACCAGCAGCATGCCGAGCGTCACCAGGAAGGATGGGATCTTGAGCTGCGTCACGAACCAGCCATTGACCAGCCCGATGAAGGCGGCGACCAGCAGCGCGGCGACAAAGCCGGCTTCGAGCGAGGTCAGGCCGCTGTTGAACAGGGTCCACATCAAGACCGGCGAGAAGCCGAACAGGGAGCCGACCGAGAGGTCGAACTCGCCGGACGTCATCAACAGCGTCATCGCCAGCGCGATCAGGCCGAGCTCGACCGTGAAAGCCAGCGTGTTGGAGATGTTCTGCGGCGACAGGAAGTCGTGGTTGAAACTCCAGAAAACGGCGATCTCGACGACGAGCAGCACGAAAGGGCCGAATTCCGGCCGTGCGATCAGGCGTGGGACGAGCGAATGATTTTCCACAGGCAATCCGCGACATGAGTGGAAGGCTGAGCGTTGCACATCGCGTGCGAAGGGCTCGGCGAAATGGAGAGCCAGTCGCGACCGTTGGGCGGCCGCGACTGTTGAGATTGGATGTTACTTGCCGGACAGGATGTCGTCGTAGATCTGCGCGGTGTCTTTTTCATAGAGCGCGCCGGTGATGACGTTGAAGCCCGGAGGAATGCCGCCGGCGGCCATATTGGCCAGCGAAAGCGCGACATAGCTGGTCGCCTGCGGGTCCTGCCACTGGCCGGCATTGACATAGCCGTTCAGCACTTCCTGGGTGGTGTCGAGCGAATTGCCCCAGCCGACGACCGGGATTTCGCCCGGCTTGATGCCGACCTGGTCGAACACCCGCTTGATCGAGCCGGTGACGAGGTCGCCTAGGCCGATGATCGCCTTGACCTTGGCCTTGTTCGCCGTGAGGTAGTCGACCATGCGGTTGATCACTTCAGCCTGATCAAGCGTCGCTTCCGTGATTTCATAGGTGATGCCGAGCGGCTCGAAGACGCTCTTGATGCCTTCCTCTTCCTGCACGCCATAGGTGGCGCCGGGGATTTCGACCGGCATCCAGACGAAGTCGCCCTTCTTCACCAGGCCTTTGTCGACCAGATACTGTGCCCAATGCTTGCCGAAGGTGACATTGTCGCCGCCGACATAGGCGTTGAAATCGGCTTTCGGATCAGGCGTGTTGAAATTGATGATCGGCACTTTCGCCGCACGCGCTTCCTTGACGATCTCGATCAGGCTGCCCGGATCGGGGCTCGTGGTGACGATGCCATCGGCCTTGGCGGAGAGGGCGGCGCGAACCGCTTCCTGCTGCGAGGCGACATCGCCGTTGTGGAACGAGGTGTTGACCGTGTTGCCGGTGTCCTTGGCCCACTGCTTGGCGCCGGCCAGGAAGTAGGTCCAGACCGGATCGGCCGGACCGCCATGCGAAATCCAGTAGAACGTCTTGGCCTGTGCCGCTGCTGGTACCACCATCAGCGCCACCAACAGGCCGTATAGAACGAGTCTTAGCCGTGTCAGCATTTGATTTCCTCCCGTTTGTAGATCGTCAGTTCAAAATCCGTTCCCTTGTTCTGCGTCTTTTGCCAGTGCCGATTGAATGCGTCAGAGCATCCCCTTTTTCGACGGATGGCAAGCCTCCATCTGCCAGGCCTCCATCTGCAGGTGTAGTGGGCGCCTGACGGGGCGTCATCAGCCGTCCCATCAGATTGCATCAGTTGAGGTGATTTTCCGACTGTCGGATAATTGATGTCGAGGCTAGCCGAGCAGATAGTCCTCGTCATGGTCGGCGCGCAGGTTGCTCCACAGCCGATCGGCCGCCAGGCGAGCAAGGCGATTTGTTCCGTTAGGTATCCGACAAATGCAGATGCTCGGGCACTCGCAGCATTTCGGCATTGGTGAGTCTTCCGCTGGTGAACTCTAATCGGAGCCCCTCGCAGTATCCGATGGCTTCTCCCTCGATAGGACGTTTGCTGGCCATCAGGAACGCGACAACGCCGAGATCGATGATCCCACCGTGCGTCACCAATAAGCCCGTCGCTTCGTTGGGAACTCGGGCAGCTATGCTCGTCCACAGTCGCACTTGGGTGTTAGCAAATGCAATGCAGTCTACGTCCGATCGGAGTACACGTTCTACCTCCGCCAACGGGCTCGGCCACGAGATCGTTTCGAGTATATTTTTGGGAAGAATTCCAAGTTCGGCAATCAACTCATTTACTTCGAAACCCATCGCAATTGCGGTTTCGATTGCCCGTGGAATTTCGCTTGTGACAACAAGTTCATAAGAGTCAGCCCCTTGGGCTACAAACCGCGCTAGTTCGATTCCTTCTCGAGAAAGGTGCGCGCCAGGCTTGCGCCTCATGGTGTGCCGGCGAACATCAAGTATCGTCATTGGATTCCAGTCCGACGAGGTCACGAGTAATAAGGCGCCAACATTGCGTTGATGGTGGCCCTGGGCCAAGGCTTGGCTAAATAAGATCGGCCTTCGCCAGCTCCCGCATCAGATGGCTGGCGCCGTAGGTCCAGTGCGGGCAGTCTGGCGACAGCTGCACGCGGTTGACCAGCGCGCCGAATTTTTCCGACGAGATGGTGACGATGTCGCCGACCTTGTGGGTAAATCCCTTGCCCTTCTCGCCGCGATCCTTGGACGGAACGAACATGGTGCCGAGATAGAGCGCCAGCCCGTCCGGATACTGGTGGTGCGGCCCCATGGCCGCGGCGACCAGTTCCTCCGGCGAGCGGCTGATCTCGGCCATCGAGCTTGCGCCCTCCAGCGAGAACCCGTCCTCGCCCTCGACTTTCAGGCGCACGACGGCGCGCTTGACGTCATCGATGGAGAATTTCTCGTCGAACAGGCGGATGAAGGGGCCAAGTGAGGCCGAGGCATTGTTATCCTTGGCCTTGCCGAGCAGCAGCGCCGAACGCCCTTCGACGTCGCGCAGATTGACGTCGTTGCCGATAGTGGCGCCGACGATCCTGCCGCTGGAGGCGGCGATCATGGCGATCTCGGGTTCCGGATTGTTCCAGGTCGACACCGGGTGCAGCCCAACATCGGCGCCGAAGCCCACCGAGGCCATCGGCTGGCACTTGGTGAAGATCTCGGCATCGGGGCCGATGCCCACTTCCAGATATTGCGACCAGGCGCCGCGCGAAATCAGCTTGGCCTTGATCTCCATCGCTTCGGGCGAACCGGGCTTCAGCTTCGACAGGTCGTGGCCGATCAGTCCGGCAATGTCGGCGCGGATGGCATCGGCTTTTTCAGCCGAACCACGCGCCTGTTCCTCGATCACCCGTTCCAGCAGGCTGACGACGAAGGTGACGCCCGATGCCTTGACCGCCTGCAGGTCGACCGGGGAGAGCAGGTAGGGTTTTGCTGGATCGCGCCCAGTTTCAAAACTGTTGGCGGCGATGTCATCGAGCGAACCGATCGGTCTGCCTTCGGCCGAGCGGACATGCCCAGCCGGGTCGGCCATCTCGCAAAGGTCGCGCATGGTCGGTGCCGTACGCGAGGTGATGTCGAAGACCGTGCCATCGCGAACCGTGACGACCAGCGGGTATGCAGCACCGCTGCTTCTGGCGCGTCCGACAAAAAGGCCCTCGCTGGGCAGGTGGGTCGGGTTCGTCATGGCGCTCTGTCCTCTTAGTGATCGACAATGTGGTGAAGTGATCGACAATGTGGGCTAGCCGGATCGGCGTGGCACTTTCACCGGATTCCCATCAAAGGTCTATCCCGTCGCAGGCGATCGGAACTCTGGGTCTCCGGTCGTCTCGGCGGCAGTCCACAGGCGAAAGCCATGGTGCTCTTTCAAAATTGTGAAATTCTGACTAGGATTTTCACCAATCGCAGCGCATTCAGGTGACCCTTGGCGACAGCATTCTCCGATCCCATCTGGCGCAGGCCGCAGGCAGCTTTCACGTTTCAATCGCTTCCCAATGGCGAACGGGTCGATCTCGCCATCGTTGGCGGTGGCATCATGGGCTTGTCGACTGCCTTGCATGCCGCCCGGCTTGGCCTGTCGGTGCAGGTGCTGGACGCCGGCGAGATCGGCCAGGGCGCATCAGGCTTGAATGGCGGCCAGGTCATTCCCGGCCTGAAATACGATCCGGAATGGTTGCTGGAGCATTTTGGCCCGGAGCGCGGCGAGGCGCTTGTCAATTTCGCGGCGTCGACCGCCGACGCGGTGTTCGAGCTGATCCGCGACGAGAAGCTGGCGGTGCCGTTCGTTCGAAATGGCTGGATCCAGGCGGCGCACACCGGGGCCGCGCTGAAGGCGGCGACGAACCGCGACCGGCAATGGCACGCGCGCGGTGCCGACGTCCGGTTGCTGAACGCAGAGGAGACCGCAGCCAGGACCGGCGCACAGGGTTATCTCGGCGGCTGGCTCGACCGCCGCGCCGGTGTGATCGATCCGCTCGCCTACACGTCTGAACTTGCCCGGGTCGCGACCGCGGCTGGCGTGAGGATAGCAGAGCGCCAAAGGGTCGTGCGGCTCGCCAATGCCGCCGGTGTTTGGCGTATTTTGATCGAAAATGGCCTGGAATTGCAGGCAAAGGCGGTCGTGCTGGCGACAAACGCCTATACGGACGGTCTGATCCCCGGTCTCGCCCAGACGATCGTGCCGCTGCATTCCTTTCAGATCGCCACAGCGCCGCTGCCGTCCAATCTGGCGGCCACGATCCTGCCGGAAGGGCAGGCGGTGTCGGACTCCAGGCGCATCCTCGTCTACTACCGCAAGAGCGCCGACGGCCGGCTGGTGCTTGGCGGACGGGGCCGCATGGCGCTGCCGACGAGCGCCGGCGACTGGGCGCATCTCGAGCACGCGCTGGTACGGCTCTATCCCTCGCTGTCCGGCGTTCCCATCGAGAAGCGCTGGTTCGGCCGGGTTGCGATGACGCCGGACCACCTGCCGCACATCCACGAGCCGGAGAAAGGCCTGCTCGCCGTGGTCGGCTGCCAGGGTCGTGGTGTCGGCCTGATGACTGCGCTTGGCGAGCGCATCGCCAGCTACCTCCAAAGTGGCGACGCCAGGCAATTGCCTTTCCCGGTCTCGCCGATCCGGCCGATCCCGTTTCACGCCTTCCGCCAGGTCGGCGTCGCCGCGACCATCGCTTGGTATCGCCTGCTCGATGCGTTGGAGCGCTGACCAGGGCGCTTCATCCCCTTGGGGCTCCGTTAGGGGATTCTGCTTGACAGTTTCATGAATATGAAAAACTCTAAGCCAATTTCAAATTTCCCAATAGGCAGGTCGATGTCGACCCTAGTTGCCACATCAGCGCCAGAGGCCCGGTCTTCCCAGGGCTTCCGGGTCGCCATGCTGCTGCCGGGCGCGCTGGTCACCTTGCTGCTGATCCTGTTTGCGCTTGGCCTCGTGCTTTTCCTCGCCTTCCGCGGCAATGACGGTTCGCTGCTCGGCGCCGGTTTCACCGTCGCGAATTTCGTCACCGTGGTGTCCGATCCGCTGTACTGGACGGTGACGCTGCGCTCGCTGATCATT
>NZ_RZRP01000318.1:0-6543 GCF_003997795.1 Mesorhizobium sp. M7A.F.Ca.US.005.03.2.1
GCCCTCGAGGTGGTCGTTGACCAGGCCCATGGCCTGCATGAAAGCGTAGACCGTGGTCGGGCCGACAAAGCTCCAGCCGCGCTTCTTCAGCTCCTTCGAGATCCGCACCGAGACGGCCGTTGTCGGGTTCGCGCGCAGATGGGCGAGGTCGACGATTTGCGGCCGCTCGTCCTTGCCGGGTTCGAACTTCCAGAACCAGGCGGCCAGTGAGCCGAATTCGTCCACCATTTCGCGGGCGCGCCTGGCGTTGTTGATGGTCGAGACGATCTTGCCGCGATGGCGGATGATGCCGGCATTGCCGAGCAGGCGCTCGACATCCTTGTCGGTGAAGCTTGCTACCTTGTCGAATTCGAAATTGGCGAAGGCTTCGCGAAAATTCTCCCGCTTGCGCAGTATGGTCAGCCACGACAGGCCCGACTGAAAGCCTTCCAGGCAGATCTTTTCGAACAGCCTGCGGTCGTCGGCCACAGGCCGGCCCCATTCATGATCGTGGTAGTGCAGATAGTCGGGCAGATTGCCGTGCCAGAAGCAGCGCGCGACACCGTCGGGGCCAGCGAGCAGGCCGGTGTTTTCCTTGTCCATAGGCCAAAATCCGTTCGTTAACGCGCTTTTGCGCGGCATTTACTGCGGCTTTACCAGATTCCTGAACCCGGCGGTAACCACACCAAAAGGTTTACTGACAAAGCCGCATTTTACGCATTCCGATTCATGTTTCGGTTGCTGCTTGCGCGCCAATGATCGCCGAACCGGGAGGACGTTTCCACCCGTTTGTATCAGACGATCAAGGTGCGTTACGATGAAGACAGTGTTGTTTCCCGTGCTCGGCGCCGTGGCTGTGTTTGCCGCCGGCGTCACACCCTCAATCGCCGGCGACCGCTATGCCGACAGGCCGCCGGTGATGGTGAGCCCCGACCTTTCCGCACCCTGGGTGCTGCAGCTTGGCCATGCGCCCGGCATCGTGCGCCAGAACCGGCAGGTGGTGCAGCAGCAGCGACGCCTGCGCCCGGCGCAGCCCGACCGGGTGCAGACGGCGGCGGTGCAGCCGCCGGCCAAGCGCATGGTCGCGCGTCCTCAGATCAACCCGATCTACCTGCCGCAGGAAGTCGACTATGACGGAGGCCAGAAGCCGGGCACGATCGTCATCGACACCACGCAGAATTTCCTCTTCCTGGTCGAGAAGAACGGCAAGGCAAGGCGCTATGGCGTCGGCACCGGCAAGCCGGGCTTCGAATGGTCGGGTACGCACAAGATCACCAACAAGCGCGAGTGGCCGGACTGGCGCCCGCCGGCGCAGATGATCAAGCGCGAAGCCGCCAAGGGCCGCTATTTGCCGACCTATCTTGCCGGCGGCATGGAGAACCCGCTTGGTGCCCGTGCGCTCTACCTCGGCACCACCGAATACCGCATCCATGGCACCAACCAGCCGTGGACGATCGGCGGCGCGGTGTCATCGGGCTGCATCCGCATGCGCAACGAGGACGTCGTCGATCTCTATGAGCGGGTCAATGTCGGAACCACGGTCGAGGTGATATAATAGTCCTTGCGAATCACCTGGCCGGCAAAGCAGTCCGCTTTTCGAGGCCAGTTTAGGGATACGGGGGACGGGCCGTATGGGGATGCGGCCGGTCAGGAAGGGCAGCACGGGAAACCGCGCTGCCCTTTCCGTTTTGAGCAGAAATCGAGGGCAAAAGGTCACCCACGCGTCGCGCAACGGGCATAGCGGTTCGCTTTCATGCTGCCCTTTGCCGCATTCTTTTGCTATCTGGGTGGCAAGTTCCACAAAAGAGTTCACCCATGCCTCTGTCCGAAGACAGCCGTTATCTCAAGGGCGGCCCGGTCGCCCAGCGCATCATCGCCGCCGTTGCCGAGGACGCAGCGATCGCCAAAGCCGAGGGTTTTCCGCCCAAGCTGATCTCGATCACCGTCGGCGACACCGATGCGGTGGACGTCTATGTGCGCAACCAGCGCGCCAAGGCTGAGCTCGCCGGCATCGATTTCGAGGAACGGCGCTTTCCCGCCACCATCACAGCAGGCGAGTTGGAAGCTGCGATCCACGGCCTGAATGCCGATCCGCGCGTTACCGGCATCATCATCCAGCGGCCCGTGCCAGCGCATATCCCCATCAAGACGCTGCAAGCGGCGGTGCATCCGCTGAAGGATGTCGAAGGCATGCATCCGGCCTCAATCGGCAACATCGTCTACAACCAGCTCGATCTCGCGCCTTGCACGGCGGCCGCCTCGGTCGAGCTGCTGAAGGAAACCGGCCTCGACCTCAAGGGACTGGAAGTCGTCATCGTCGGCCATTCGGAAATCGTCGGCAAGCCGATCGCCTTCCTGTTGATGAGCGAGGGCGCGACGGTGACGGTCTGCCATCACATGACGCGATCGGTCGCCGCCCATGCGCGGCGTGCCGATGCGCTGTTCGTCGCCGTCGGCAAGCCGCGGCTGATCAAGGCCGACATGGTCAAGCCGGGCGCTGCCGTCATCGACATCGGCATCAATTCCGAAATCGCCCCCGACGGCTCCAGCCGCATCGTCGGCGACGTCGACACTGAAAGCGTGCGCGAGGTCGCCTCCTGGATCACCCCGGTGCCGGGCGGCGTCGGTCCGATCACGGTCGCCATCCTGCTGCGCAACACCATGGTCGCGCTCAGCCGCCAGCGCGCGCTCTACGAGGCGACTTACGGCACGGCGGACAGGCTCGCGGCGGAGTAAGCGCCCGCCAAGGTCGTCCTATTCCGCCGCGATCAGGGTCTCTTCCAGAACACCTTCCGGCCTCGGCCCGCCATAAGCCCAGTCGAGCAGCTTGATCGTGTGCACCACCGGCATCTTCGCGGCGGAAGCAATTTGCGTGATGCAGCCGATGTTGCCGGTGGCGACGATCGAGGCCCCCGTCGCCTCGATGTTTTTCACCTTGCGGTCGCGCAGTTTGGCCGAGATCTCGGGCTGCAGGATGTTGTAGGTGCCGGCAGAGCCGCAGCAGAGATGCCCTTCGCGCGGCTCGCGCACGATGAAGCCGGCCTTGGCCAGCAGTTCTTTCGGCTGGCGGGTGATCTTCTGGCCGTGCTGCATCGAGCAGGCCGAGTGATAGGCAACGACAGTGCCCGACTTGCGAACCGGTTCGGGCAGGTGGAGGGTCGAGAGATATTCGGTAACGTCCTTGGCCAGTGCCGAGACGCGCGCGGCCTTGTCGGCATAGGCCGGGTCGAGCCGCAGCATGAAACCGTAGTCCTTGATCGTCGTGCCGCAGCCCGAGGCGGTGATGACGATGGCATCGAGCCCGCCCTGGTCGAGGGCGCGTGTCCAGGCGTCGACATTTTGCCTCGCCGAGGCAAGCGCGGCCTGTTCGCGCCCCATATGATGGACCAGCGCACCGCAACAGCCTTCGCCCGGCGGCACCAAGACCTCGACGCCGAGCCGTGTCAGCAGCGAAATCGTCGCCTCGTTGATGGCGGGATCGAGCACCGATTGCGCGCAGCCGGTGAGGATGGTGACGCGGCCCCTTTTGGTCCCCTGCCCGGCATGGATGCCCGGCGAGCCCATCGGCGACGCTGCCGGGATCGACGCCGGCGCGAGCTTGAGCATCGCACTGAGCGGCTTCAGCGCCGGAACCTTGTCGAACAGGCCGATGAACGGTTTGCCCAGCTTCGCTAGCTTGAGCGCGGCGCGAAAGCGCTGGGGATAGGGCAGCACGAAGGCCAGCATGGCGCGGGTCAGGCGGTCGAGCAGTGGCCGCTTGTAGGTCTCCTGGATATGGGCGCGGGCATGGTCGACCAGATGCATGTAGTTGACGCCCGACGGGCAGGTGGTCATGCAGGCAAGGCACGACAGGCAGCGATCGATATGGGTGACGATCTGCTTGTCGGCCGGACGGCCGTTTTCCAGCATGTCCTTGATCAGATAGATGCGCCCGCGCGGTGAATCGAGCTCGTTGCCGAGTGTCACATAGGTCGGGCACGTCGCGGTGCAGAAGCCGCAATGCACGCATTTGCGCAGGATCTTTTCCGATTCCGCGACATGCGGATCGGCAAGCTGGGCAAGCGAAAAATTGGTCTGCATCGCTGATGTCCTAGGCCATGCGGCCGGGATTGAAGATATTCTTGGGGTCAAATTCCTGTTTCAGGCGGACCGATAGTGCAGCAAGAGCGGGCGGCTGCGGCTCGAACACCGGTAGAGCGGCGCGATGCGAGGGTGCGGCGCGCACCAGCGTCGCATGGCCGCCGCCATGTTTCCTCAACAGCCCGCGCAGCAGAGCGGCTTCCGGATCGCCCTGTTCCATGCGCAGCCAAACCAGTCCGCCCTGCCAGTCATAAAAGGCGCTGACGGCGGCCTGCATGCGCAGCGTCAGGACCATCTGGTGGCTTTGAGAAGGCGTCATCGAGATGCGCCAGACCGGCTTCTCGCTGCCGTCGGCGAAAGGCCTGCAATCGCGAACGTCGCGCCAGATCAGCCGTGAAACCTCGCCGCCAATCTCCTCCAGCGGGCCGGCATTGCCGAGCAGCGTTTTCAGCGCGGCGATGCGGTAGGCGACCGACGGGCCGAAACCCTCGACGCGCAGCAGCGTGGCGGCCTCGCTGCCGAGACTGCCGCTGGCGACGCGCGCGGCGATCCGCTCCGGCAGGTGGGCGGCACTCGACACTTCAGCACTCGAGCCAAGCGCCAGGGCCATGGCGGCGGCCGCGGCATCGTCGAGCAGGCTACGGATGGCGAGCGTGACTTCGGTCTCGGCTGCCGGCAGCACCTTGAAGGTGACGTCGGTGAAGACGGCCAGCGTGCCCCAGCTGTTGGCCATCAGCTTCGACATGTCATAGCCGGTGACGTTCTTGACCACGCGACCGCCCGACTTGAAGGCCTCGCCACGACCGGACACCACATTGATGCCCAGGACATGGTCGCGCGCGGCCCCCGCCTTGAGCCGGCGCGGACCGGAGAGGTTAGCGCCGAGCACACCGCCGAACGTGCCTTTGCCCGGTTCGCCACCAAGCAGCGGGCCGTAATCCATCGGCTCGAAAGCGAGCTGCTGGCCGTCTTCCGCCAGCAGTTTCTCGATCCCGGCCAACGGTGTGCCTGCCTTGGCCGACAGCACCAGTTCAGCCGGTTCATAGAGCGTGACGTCAGATAATTTCGACAGGTCGAGCGTGTGTTCGGTTTGCAGCGGCCGGCCGATGCCACGCTTGGAGCCATGGCCAAGGATTTCCAGCGGCGAGCCTTCCGCTACAGCCCAGGCGACGGTGGACAGGACTTCGGATGGGGTGGTCGGGGTGAAGGTGGTCATGAAGAGACCGCGCCAGATGCGAGTTCGGATATGCCGAGTTCCCTGGCGCCCCCCTCTGTCCTGCCGGACATCTCCCCCTCAAGGGGGGAGATCAGATGTCGCATATGGCTTCGCCAATCTTCAATGATGACGGAAGGGCAAGGCGTCGAAACTGCCAATCTTCCCCCTTGAGGGGGAGATGTCCGGCAGGACAGAGGGGGGTGTTCACGCGCCGTCATCACCCTCAAAACCTCGGAATGTCCGGAAACGCCACCTGCCCGCGGTGCACATGCATCCGCCCAAGCTCGGCGCATCGCCGCAGCTGCGGAAATACTTTTCCCGGGTTGAGCAGATGGTTGGGATCGAAGGCGCATTTGACGCGCATCTGCTGGTCGAGATCGATCTGGGTGAACATCTCCGGCATTAGATCGCGTTTTTCCACGCCCACACCGTGTTCGCCGGTCAAGACGCCGCCGACCTTGACGCAGAGCCGCAATATATCGGCGCCGAAGCTTTCGGCCTTGTCGAGTTCGCCCGGTACGTTGGCATCGTAGAGGATCAGCGGATGCAGATTGCCGTCACCGGCATGAAAGACATTGGCGACGCCGAGACCGTATTTTTCCGACAGCTCGCGCATGCCGGCGAGCACGCGCGGCAGCTCCTTGCGCGGGATGGTGCCGTCCATGCAGTAGTAGTCGGGCGAGATGCGGCCGACGGCCGGAAACGCCGCCTTGCGGCCGGCCCAGAAGCTCAGCCGTTCCTGTTCGGACTGCGAAATGCGGCAGGTGGTCGAGCCGTTCTTGTAGGCGATCGCCTCGACAAGGCCGATCAGATGATCGACCTCGACGCCCGGCCCGTCGAGCTCGACGATCAGCAGCGCCTCGACATCAAGGGGATAGCCGGCATGAACGAAATCTTCCGCCGCATGGATCGCCGGCCGGTCCATCATCTCCATGCCGCCCGGGATGATGCCGGCGCCGATGATGTCGGCAACGCACTGGCCGCCCTGCTCGCTGGTCGGGAAGCCGATCAGCAGTGCACGTGCCGTCTCCGGCTTCTTCAGGATGCGCACGGTGACCTCGGTGACGACGCCGAGCAGCCCTTCGGACCCGGTCATGACGCCGAGCAGGTCGTAGCCTTCCGCATCGAGGTGACTGCCGCCCAGCCGCACCACCTCGCCATTCATCAGCACCATCTCGATGCCGAGCACATTGTTGGCTGTGAGGCCGTATTTCAGGCAGTGCACGCCGCCGGAATTCTCCGCGACATTGCCGCCGATCGAGCAGGCG
>NZ_RZRP01000319.1:0-6542 GCF_003997795.1 Mesorhizobium sp. M7A.F.Ca.US.005.03.2.1
CATCGTGCCGCCGAACTGCCTGTCTGGCTGCACAGATACAATTGGCATCGTCCACATGGCAGCCTAAAGTCAAAAACGCCTATCAGTCGCCTCGCCCTGATCGAGGACAACCTGTTGAAGCTCCACATCTAGGGCATGCGAAAATAGAAAATAACGGGCAAAAAGATGCGCCTTTTCCGACTCCGAGCCTAGATGGTTGAAAGCCTCGAAGTACTCCTTCGTCCGCTCGAGGAGATCTCCCGCATAAAGCGCCAACGGCTGTGACACGGTGACCCTCGGGCGCGCCTTGACCTTCGGCGTCTCAGGTCCACTCTTGGCCATCTCAGATTATCGGCTTAATTCCGGTGCCGGTATGCGACAAAGCCGAACAGAGTAGCCGCTGCGACGTTGAAGATTGCCCACAGCTCGCGCGGCAAATGAACCGGCATGAACGGGTTGAAGATCGCTGCCGCTCCAAACAGCGCCCAAGCCAGGGTGCGATTTTCAGGGCCTGATCGCCACACCATGGCTCCGCAGTAGATCCCGGCGAAAAAGACCACCACGCGGAGGAATTGGTAATAGCCGTACGGCCATGGCGCTACCGCCAGCAGCGAGGCAATAGCTACACAGATGCAGACCAACCGGACCGTTCCGGCCGGCGTCGAAAAGCATTATTTTCAGCAAACTTGATCCTCAAACGCCCAGCACGGTTGTTAGTGGAGTTTCGGCGCCCGCCATATATTTGAAAAGCCAGATTGCCCAAGTGATCGGCCAAATGAACGCCAACATCGCATCCAGGCTCAAGTTAATCAGGATTTTTACGACCACTGATGCATGGCCCTGCCATGTGTCGACGACATTCATCACGTAGGTGATCGGCCCGCCCAGCATGAAGAGGAGGCCCAGCGGAGCTGACATGATGTTCTTCAGCATGTTTGTGTCCCTCAGAAAGGCGTGACCTTCAGTGACAGTGATACGCGCCGGTCTTATGGTTGGTATGGCAACCGTTGGCATCAGTGCCGCCACTGTGTGCAAACGCGCCGGTCGCGCAAGCGATTATTGCAGCGGCCATAGCCGCGAGAAATGTTGTTTTCATTTTATTGCCCTCCCAAAGTATTTCAGACAGAGCACTATTGCCGGTCGGGCACAAGCTGCTCGTGGCACTGTGAACACAAATAGGATAGATGCTCCTCTGTGCAGGCCAAGATCGGGCGAGGAGAATACTTTGGATGGATTGCGATTGATGCACGTCCCGTTGGCGATCCTGCTGACATGGCCAAGGGTGGCGACGGCAAATGAATGCCTCTCGAAGTACACCAAGACCGACGTCTGCGCCTACGCAAAAAAAATGCAAACCGAAATGGCTCCAGCATTGCCCATGCTGATCAGTTCGAACATCTCCGTTCGGAGCATCATCGCAATCGGGCCAAGGATCGTTTTCAACGCCACCTGGGCTCAGACCGATGCGGAAGTAGACGCCAAATTGTTGGCTGCTGGCGTCTCGCGGCCGGTCTATGTCCAGAAGATCGATGAAATGACCAAAAACTATGTCTGTCGTGCGGAGGAACTATCTGCCTTCGTTCGCCTGGGCGGTGAGATCCAGTACACGTATACGACTGTGGATAATTTCCCAGTCGCGAACCCGCTCGTAGCACTCTGTCCTTAGAGCATCGCAGCACGGCTCATGACATGACTAGTCGCGGCCGATCAACCAGTTGATCAGCAGCCATGATCATTTGTTGGAACTCAATTGAGCCTGATCCGCACTAGCAAGTGGATAGAAGTGAATGTGCGGTTGCCCTTTAGCTCTACTATGCATAGAAACCACTCTGCCGGGGGGCGTAAAGTTGGGGTTGTGAGTGCGTGGGCTCTAAATTCGAAAAACTAAATAAGTTGCGTGACTCACTGCGAGAATCCAACCACGATTTTCGGGCGAGCACTCAGCTATTCAACAGCCTGGACCCTGCCAAGATCGACGGCGACCTGGATGTCATTAACCGCGGAAAGCAGCGCGGCGAGGTGAACCAACCCCCGAAAACGGCAAAGAATCTCGACGATGTCGAACATGCCATCGTGGAACGCGTTGAGGATGAGAAGAAGGCTGCGCATCACACTCTTGAGGACAACCTGCAACTCCTTGGAGGTCGTCTTGCCGGCCTCGATTTCGAGGAACAATTCGGTCTAATCCGTCAGACGAATGCCGCTAGCGTTTCGGACTTCAAAGCCTCGGTCGCCGTGGGCCTCGATGAACTTCACGGCCTGAGAAGGGCCCTGAACGACGCCGAAAAAGAGCATGCATGGTTTAAGGAGAAGCACGGTCTCGTTCGTGCCGCGCGTGTGCAGCACGGTGCCGCTCACATTTTCCGGCTATCGCTTCTGCTATTTCTGTTTCTGGTCGAGACAGCGATGAACGGCAACTTCCTGGCCAAGGGCAATGAGCAGGGATTTTTTGGTGGCATCCTTGAGGCTGCGGCATTCTCTTTCATCAACATCGGGGCGGCTTTGCTCCTGGCGGTTTTCTGCGCTCGTCTCGTCACCCATCGGTCGTTTTTCGTAAAATTCGTTGGGATCATTTCAATCCTTTTCTATATCGGCTTGGCGATTTCGATAAACTTGGCGCTAGCGCACTACCGTGAGGTCAGCGGCTCGCTCGCTGACGGCGCCGGCGCTGAGGTCATCCGTAATATGCTCGCCAATCCAGCGGGTCTCACGGACATCAAGTCCTGGTTGCTGTTTGCGATCGGCCTGATGTTTTCGCTTTTCGCTTTTATCGACGGCTGGTTCGTGCTCGACCCTTACCCAGGCTACACTGGCGTTGAAAATCGGCTCGTTCGACGGCGCGATGACTACATCGATCGAAAGAAGGAACTGATCGAAGAGCTGCAGGATGTCCGCGACGACCACAACGAAAAAGTGGAGGAAATCGTCAAGCAGCTTGGTAGTCGCCGGCGCGAGCACCGCGCGATTGTCGATCATCGATCGAGGCTTCTGGCTCTTTTTGCGCAGCATCAAGACCAATTGGAGCGAGCCTGCAATCAGCTTTTGTCGATGTATCGGGAAGCCAACATCCAGGCGAGGACCGAGCCGGCGCCCAAGCATTTCGGAACGCCCTACAAACTTGATCGCATCAAGCCATACGTCACCGGCGAGCGGGAGTGGAATGAGGGAGATGTTGGCGCATCAATTCGCCAGGCGCAGGAGGAACTCAACGAGCAGGTTCGTCTGATTGGTCAGGAATGCGAACGGGGAATTGAGCAGTACCGAGATCTTGATAAGCTTCACCCGGACAGCGTGAATGTCTAGGCGAACCCGCAGACGCAAGAAAGGCAATGCGGGTACCATTGCCGCGGCCATTGCCCTTGGTGTGCTATCCGTTGCGATGTTGGCCGGCTTCGGCTGGATGTGGACCAGGTCTGGCAATGGCCATATCGACGCCAACACGAATTGCCCATTGGACGGACCCTCCAGCCTGACCGCCGTCCTCATCGACGCCACTGATCCAATTTCGGCAACGACGATGGCTGATCTCAAGAACGAGTTCCGAAAGACCATTGGGCAGGTCGAGCCGGGTGGGTATGTGAGGATTTATACCCTGAGCTCGGCGCCTGGTGAGCTGACGGTGATGTTCGATGGATGCAATCCCGGTGATGGGTCGACCGTCGATAGTTGGACCAACAATCCTGCGCGGCGTCAAAAGAAGTGGGAAAACGCCTTCGGCGATCCTTTGAACAAACTTCCCGATGAAATCCCGAATGCGGCTTCCGCGAGCCAATCTCCGATCATGGCTGGAATTCAGAAAATCAAGCTGTCGCTCTTCGATAGCAGCTTGGCCAAACAGGGCAGTCCCAAGCGATTGGTGGTCGCCTCTGACATGATCGAGCATACGACGATTTACTCGCAGTACCGATCGGGACTGGATTACCAAAAATACCTCAACAGCGCCGCCGACCGCACATATGGGACGTCGCTGGATGGGGTGGGCATCACAATTCTTTATATCGATCGGGCAAAGAAGCCATTTCAGACCCTGGATCACGCGGAGTTCTGGACACATTGGGTCCAGAACCATCACGGCGAGTTCGAAAAGCTGGTTGGCTTGGATGGGTTAAACTGATGGCGAGAGCGCACGACAAACCTTTGCTGGATCATCCACGTCTGCCGGTCGTGGTTTTCGCGGCATTGACACTCGGCGGGTGTGTATTCATCGCCATTGCAAAACTCTCAGGCGTAAATCCGATCGTCGCGGCGGTAGCACCGGCCTGCCTGATGTTTTTCTATCTCGGGGTTTCGATCTTTGCTGGAAAGCTACAACTGCACGACGAGCAGACCGGCGATAACCTCTACTATATGGGCTTCCTGTTCACCCTGACGAGCCTTGGGGTCTCGCTGTTTCAGTTTGGAACGGAAGGCTCAACCGACACGATCGTCCAAAATTTTGGCATCGCGATCACGTCGACGATCACCGGTATTGCTCTGAGGGTTTTCTACAATCAGATGCGGCGCGATCCCGCGGACATTGAGCGAACGGCGAGGCACGAACTTGCCGACATGACACGGCGTGTAAGAGCCGAGATGGAAAGCGTAACCAGGGAGTTCGCCGACTTTCGTCGTGTCAGCCATCAAATGCTCGAAGAGGGCTTTGCAGAGATTGCCGAGCAAGCGGCACGCAATGGGGAGCACATTCGATCTGCCCTGGACAATATTGCCATGGAATCGATCAAGCCTGTCCAAGAGGCGTCTGCCAAGCTCAGTGACGCGTTGCAGCACAATTTCGGGCAAGTCGAAACCCAGTTTGCTTCGATAGCGAACCGCGTTGGAGCTGCAGCGGATTTGCTGGATAAAGCCAACAGCTCGATGTCCAACTCTGTTGGAAAGCTCGGTAATCAAGCCGACAATATGGCTGCCAAGCTGGAAAAGGTGGTTGTTCCTGATGAGGTGCTGAAGAACGATCTGGCGCCGATGGTCAAGCTCCTGGGTAATGCTGTCGCACAATATGCGATAAAAACCGAAACAGCCTCGCAAGAGCAGCAAACGCGGATGACCGGTCTTGCCGACGCAGTGATCAAGGTGGCGACTGGAGTGGAGAGAGCGGCAGCGGCCGCAGAAAAGACCGCAGAAACTGTCCAAGCGCAGCAGCGTTTGACTGAGGAGTTCATGGCTGTGATGCAGAAACACAGCAATGAAACACGCGGCCTCGTCGCAACCCTTACACAACATAGCCTCCCGGCCGTGCGCACTCCCCAGCCTCTGAGCAATGCGATAGCGAACGATGTCGAGCGAGTGGCGGCACCTTCCACTGTTGCCTCCCCTGTGGAGACGCCAATCAAGGTTTCGGATGACACGGAGGGCGACACCTTCCGATCGTTAAGCAGTCCGGCGGAGGTGGAGAAGGGTGAACCGCCAAAGAGAGCAAGTTGGTGGGGCAGGTGAGTGAGGTTAGCGGAACAGCCATTACGTTTGAGCGCAAGGGCTATGGCCGCGGCCTGATACTCGGCCTGACGATGGCTGAGACGATGCTGCTTCTCGTTTTCTGCCTTTTGCTTGCTGCAGGCGCGCTCATCGCCAAGACAAAGAAAGAGGCTGCGGCAGCGCAGAAGATTGCGCAGTCCCTCAATGAGAACGCTCGCAAGCTTGACGAGGAAAACAAGCGGTTGCTGGCTCAGCTGAATGCCATGGTCAAGCCTGCAAGTCGACGCAATGTACCAGATCAAGAATGGCGTGAATTGGTCCGGGCCAAAGAGGCCGCAGAGGCAATCAAAAAAGTGGGACTGACCCTTGAGGAAGCGGTGAAAAGCGCGCCGGCCGCCAAAGTCCTCTCTGACAACGACGTCGACGTTGATCAGGCCAAAGCCATGATCGAGAAGATGAAGGTTCTGCGCGAGCTCGGCTACGTTGGCACGGGCAAGACGTCCAAGGATCTTGCTGACGCACTGAAGAAGGCAAGGAACGAGGCCTCTGCTGACAAGCCACACGATTGGCCACCGATCATCAGTCTTAGCGAGCTCGATGGCTATAATTTCGATACTGGAAGTGCGGAGCTTTCCGGTGGCTTCAAAACGAAGTTGCGGCAGATGTCGAAGACCATTGCTGGAATTGCAACTTCCTATGGTGTGGACGTCATTGAGGTGATTGGCCACACGGACGAGCAGGCGATGTCCGGTGACTCATCGAATATGGACAGAGGCCTTCAGCCCGTACTGGCGCGCAAGATGGACATTGGCACACTCCATCCTGCCGACAATGCCGGGCTTGGATTAGCGCGAGCGATCTCCGTCACAGGCATCCTGCGCGATATGCCGGAACTGAAAGGCTTCACCATCCTGCCAATGTCCGGCGGCCAGTTGATATTGCCTGGCGACCGGCTCACCGACGGCGCACAGGCCGGCGACGTCAAGGCGAGGAGGCGAATTGAGATCAGGGTCAGGCAACGTTCGCGAGAGACAGATATTGGACTGGTTCCGGTACCAAAGTTGTGAGGCGAACTGCCCTTGGGTTTCGCTCACAGGGCTTGGGGGGGATTGCGGGGATGGGGTTTTACGTTCGAAAATCGATTAGTGCGGGAC
>NZ_RZRP01000031.1:0-9516 GCF_003997795.1 Mesorhizobium sp. M7A.F.Ca.US.005.03.2.1
CCTTGCGCGTCGATGACCAGATCGTAGCG
Organism: Mesorhizobium sp. M7A.F.Ca.US.005.03.2.1; assembly: GCF_003997795.1. NCBI lineage: Bacteria > Pseudomonadati > Pseudomonadota > Alphaproteobacteria > Hyphomicrobiales > Phyllobacteriaceae > Mesorhizobium > Mesorhizobium sp. M7A.F.Ca.US.005.03.2.1. The sequence goes on from NZ_RZRP01000031.1 coordinate 30, forward strand.
GCAATTGCGCAAGGTGCGGCGCAGGGCGGCCGCCTCGCGCCAGGTGGCGCCGTCAAGCAGCGCCTTGCGCCAGCGCCGGATCGCCACCGTATGAATCTTGTCGATCGCCGGGTGAAGCGCGACGATTCCGGCGAATGCCTCTTCGACGCACCAGTCGAAGGTCAGGTCCGGGCGGTGGCGACGGGCATCCTCGACCGCCGGAAAGGTGTGGATGACATCGCCCATCGACGACGTCTTGACGATCAGCACCTTCATGCCGCGGCCGGAATTTCCAGCAGCCGGTCCGCCGCTGCCGCGACCTGGCCGACTTCCAGCGTCTTCAGGCAGTTGAGGTGGCCGAGCGGACAGACCTTCTGGTGGCAGGGCGAGCACGACAGGCCGAGCCAGACCAGCTCGCGGCGCTCCGCCAGCGGTGGCGTGTTTTCGGGCGAGGTCGAGCCGTAGACGGCGACGATCGGCGTGCCGACGGCGGCCGCGACATGCATCAGTCCGCTGTCATTGGACACAGCCAGCCTGGCGGCGGATATCAGGTCGATGGCGTCCTCCAGCCGCGTCTGTCCGGCGAGGTCGACGACGCCGGGGACCAGGGCTGCGATCTCCGCCGTCACGTCGCGGTCGTTCTTCGAGCCGAACAGCGCAACCTTCAAGCCTTTGCCCATGAAACCGCTGGCAAGCCCGGCATAGCTTTCGCTGGGCCAGCGCTTGGCAGGGCCGAATTCCGCACCGGGCATCAGGGCCACGAATTTCTGCGGCGCCAGCCCGAAACGGCCGAGCAGGTCGACCTGGTTTTTCGTGTCCACGCTAAGCCGTGGCGCCCGGAAACTGCCGCCTTGGGCAAGGCCGAAATAGGCCTGCGCGGTGCGTCGTTTGATGCTGTCGGGCAATGGCACGATGTCGGTCAGCAGGCCATAGCGCATCTCGCGCAGATTGCCGACACGGCGCGGAATGCGGGCAAAGAACGGAATCAGCGCCGACTTCCAGCTGCCCGGCAGGATATAGGCCATGTCGTAGCGGCCGCGCAGCAGGCGGCCGAAGCGGCGGCGATGGGTGAATTCGAGCGCGCCGGGTTTGAGCGGAAAATCGATCTGCTGGCGGATTTCGGGCATGCGCTTGACCAGGGGTGCTGCCCAGGCCGGAGCCAGCACATCGATGGCGGCGTTGGGATGCAACTCCTTCAGCGCCGAAAACAGGCACTGCGCCATCACCATGTCGCCCACCCAGCGTGGGCCGATCACGAGGATCGTTGGGCTTTCAGCCATTCGACATAGTCTCTGACACCGGTTTCCACTGTCCGGAATTGGCCATTGTAACCGGCCGCGCGCAAACGGGACATATCAGCTTGCGTAAAGCTCTGGTAGCTGCCCTTGAGATGGTCGGGAAAGGGGATGAATTCAATCTCCCCTTTACCCAACGTGTCGATCACCGTTTCGGCGATGGCGCGGAAGGGCTGGGCACGGCCGGTGCCGCAATTGAAGATGCCGCTTGAGCCCCGTTTCCACAGCCACAGATTGACGTCGGCGACATCGCCGACATGGATGAAGTCACGGCTTTGTTCGCCGGGTCCGAACCCGTCATAGGCGCCGAACAGTTTCGGGTTCTCGCCTCGCTCGACCTGGTTGAACAGATGGAGGGCGACGGAAGCCATGGCGCCCTTGTGCGCTTCGCGCGGGCCATAGACGTTGAAGTAGCGCAAGCCTACGACCTGTGAATGGTCGGCCTGCCCGGCGAACACGGTTCGCCTGACATAGTCGTCGAACAGCTTCTTGGAATAGGCGTATACGTTGAGCGGCCGTTCCAACGCGGGTTCCTCGAGGAACTCCGAGCCGCCGCCATAGACGGAAGCCGAGGAGGCATAAAGGAAAGGCACGCGCAAAGTCTGGCTTGCATGCAGCAACCGTTTCGAGAAGGCGTAATTCACCTCCATCATGAATTTGCCGTTCCACTCGGTGGTGGTCGAGCAGGCGCCCTGGTGGAACACGGCCTCGATGCGGCCGAGCGAGCCGGCCTCCATGCGGGGCAGGAAATCGTCCTTGTCGAGATAGTCGGCGATCTTGAGATCGGCAAGATTGACGATCTTGTGACCGTCGGTAAGGTCGTCGACGACGAGGATGTCGTCATGCCCTTCGGCATTCAGCGCGGCGACGATGTTGGAGCCGATCATGCCGGCGCCGCCCGTGACGATGATCATGAAGGACCTCTGGTTGCTTTGCGATTCCGGTCCTTATAGGGGAGGCTAGCCGGGCTGTCGACAAAGCCAGGTGCATGCGCCTGTCCTGCCATTTTATGCGCTTGTCTGTTTTGTCCATTTTGTCTATTATGGACAAAACAGGGTATCCCATGAAAAACTATCCGTCGACCGATCTGAAACAGAATCTTGGAGATGTGCTTGCAGCTGCCAGCCAGCAGCCGGTCTCCATCACTCGCCACAACAAGCCGAGATACGTCCTGATGAGCATCGAGGCCTACGAAGCGCGCTTCGGCAACGACAGCCGCCGCGTCTACGCTGCGAAGGACGCCCCGACCGAACATGTCGAGATGCTCGAGGAGTACGCCGCGGAATTGGACCGTGATTAAACCCGCTGCTGCGGACGTCTGGCGATATCCATATTTTTGGCATCGCCAACACGGAGACGGCGAGACCGAAGGCCGGAAGTCACGGCCTGTGGCCTTTGTGGCTGTCCTTCCTGGGAAAGCCGGGGGTACCAACCTCTTCATACTTGCAATCACTTCCACACAGCCGGGTCGTGATCGCGTTGCAGTCAGCATCCCGGAAATTGAACGCCACCGTGCGGGCCTCGATCCTATGCCCCTTTGGGTCATGGTCGATGAGTACAATCATGATATCCTGGAAGCGTCGGCCTATTTCGAGCCGGGTGCGCGAATTGGCGCGTTCAGCCCGTCATTTCACAAGAAAATTATGTTCGCTTTTACTGCGGTTGTCCGCACGGGTCAGTCCAAAGCAATCCCGCGCGCGGACTGAATCGACAGGGCAGAGCACGATCGTGAGGGACCAAAAATGCCATCGACCGAACTGCTCATCGCGTTTTTCGCCACCACAGCGATCTTCGCCTACATTCCAGGCCCGGCCATGCTCTATGCCGCCGCGCAGACGATGGCGCGCGGCCGCTGGTCCGGCCTGACGGCGGCGCTGGGCATTCATCTGGGCGGCTACGTGCATGTTTTCGCCGCGGCCGCCGGGCTGTCGGTGCTGTTTCATGCCGTGCCGACGCTCTACCTGGCGGTCAAGCTGGTCGGTGCGCTCTATCTGATCTGGCTTGGCATCTCGCTGTTTCGCAAGCGCACGGACGGCGATGCGGCGCTGCCTGCCATCGAGCGCAAATCGGCGCGGCGCGCCTTTTTCGAGAGCATCACCGTCGAGGTGCTCAATCCGAAGACAGCGATCTTCTTCATGGCGTTCCTGCCGCAATTCATCGACGCCTCGGCGGCGTTTCCGGTCTGGCTGCAGTTCGTCGTGCTCGGCACGATAGTCAATCTGATGTTCTCCTCGGCCGATATCGTCTGCGTGTTCCTGGCGGGCGCCGTGATCGGCCGCCTGCGGCGTTCGAGCCGCGCCCAGCGGCTGATGCAGCGGGCGGGAGGGGCGGTGCTGGTCGGGCTGGGCGTCCATGTTGCCCTGCAGAAGAGCTGACGCATCGGACAGTCGCGGGTCATGTCCTGACGTTGCGCTGCGTGGATTTGCGGTATATCGGCAGGCATGAACGATCCGGCCCGTAAATTGACAATTTTCATCACGATTGAGATTTGCCTTACCCTCGCGTTGCCAGTGACATGATCAAGCACAATCCGCCTTCTCCAGAACCATTGCACCGCGCCATTGCGCGGTTCGGCCAGGCCACCGTGCTGGTGGTCGGCGACTTCATCCTCGATCGTTTCGTCAACGGCGTCATTGAGCGGATCTCGCCGGAAGCGCCGATCCCGGTGCTGCATGGGCGCGGCGAGACCTCGACCATGGGCGGCGCCGGCAATGTCGTGGCCAACATCGTTTCGCTCGGCGCTGCCGCTGTCCCCGTTTCCGTAATCGGCGCCGATCTGGCGGGCGACAGTCTGGTGCGGATGCTGCGGGAACTTGGCGCCGATACGGCGGGCCTCGCGCAGGAGCCTGGTCGCATGACATCGTCCAAAAGCCGCTTCAGCGCGCTCAACCAGCAGGTGCTGCGTTTCGATGAAGAGGAGATCAAGCCGCTCGGCGCCGCGGAGCGAGCCGGCCTGATCCGCCATTTCCGCGCCGCGCTGGCGCACGCCGACATCGTCATCCTGTCCGATTACGGCAAGGGCATCCTGCTCGACGGCGTCGCCGGCGACTTGATCGCCATCTGCCGCGAGGCTGGAAAGCCGGTGCTGGTCGACCCTAAGGGCCGCGATTACGCGCGCTATGCCGGGGCGACCGCCATCACCCCCAACCGCAAGGAACTCGGCGAGGCCGTCGGCCATGCGGTGTTCGCCGATGACGAGATCGTGGCTGCCGCGCGCCAGCTGATTTCGGCACATGGTTTCGATTTCGTCGTTGCGACGCGCAGCGAAAAGGGCATGAGCGTGGTCGGCCCCGACGAGGCGCGCCACATCGCCACCCAGGCGCGCGAAGTGTTCGACGTTTCGGGCGCCGGCGATACGGTGATCGCGAGCTTCGCGCTGGCGCTGGCCGTAGGCGCCGATACGGTCATGGCCGCTTCGATCGCCAATGCCGCTGGTGGCGTCGTTGTGGGAAAACGCGGCACAGCGCGGCTGACGGTCGAGGAACTCACCGGCGCGCTGTTCCGTTCACATGGGCCGACCGCCCACAAGGACGCCATCCTCGACGCCACATCGGCCGCCCGCATGGTGGCGGCGTGGAAGGAAGAGGGCCTGAGCGTCGGCTTCACCAATGGTTGCTTCGACATCCTGCATGCCGGCCATGTCAGCTTGCTGCACGCGGCGCGAAGCCAGTGCGACCGGCTGGTGCTCGGCCTCAACAGCGATGCCTCGGTGCGGCGCCTGAAGGGCGCCGGCCGGCCGGTCAACGACCAGCACGACCGCGCCTGCGTGCTGGCAGCACTCGCCTCGGTCGACGCGGTCGTGGTGTTTGAGGAAGATACGCCGCTGGCGCTGATCGAAGCGCTGCTGCCCGACATACTGGTCAAGGGCGCCGATTACACGGTCGATACCGTGGTCGGCGCCGATGTGGTGCAGAAGGCCGGCGGACGCGTCGTGCTGGTCGATCTCGTCGCTGGAAAAAGCACCACCAACACCATTGGCAAATTGCGCGCCGGCGGCACCACAAACTGAGGGTTTCATGTCCGACTTGAACGATTACCTTGTCCGCTCGGCGGCTGCCATATCAGCCATGGTCGAACGGGACCTGACCGGTGAGATGGAGCGGGCAGCGAGCGCGGTGGTGACGGCGCTTTCGTCGGGGAAGGCCTTGCTCATCGCCGGCAATGGCGGCTCGGCCAGCGACGCCATCCACATTGCCGGCGAACTGGTCGGCCGCTTTCTCAAGGAGCGCAAGGCCTACAATGTCATCGCGCTGCCGGCCAATGCGGCGGTGCTGACCGCCTGGGGCAACGACTATGGCTTCGACACGGTGTTTTCGCGCCAGGTCGAGGCGCATGGCGCGGCCGGCGGCGTGCTTCTGGCAATCTCGACCAGCGGCAATTCGCCGAGCATCCTCGCCGCCGCCGAACAGGCACGGAGGATGGACATGACGGTGATCGGCATGACCGGCGATACCGGCGGCAAGCTGAAACCTCTGTCCGATATTCTGCTCAACGTTCCGTCGACCTCGACGCCGATCATCCAGCAGGGGCATCTGTGCCTTTATCATCATCTGTGCGAGGTGGTCGAAGCGCGCCTCAGCAATGGCTGATCCCACGACCTCTGGCCGCTATCCGCTGGCTGAGCCGGGCCTGTGGGTCGAGCAGGTCGGCTCAAAGGTGTTCGCCGCCGGCTCTCCGGCGCTGTTCCTCGACCGCGACGGCACCATCAATATCGATACGGGCTATCCGGATGATCCTGGCGAAATGGTGCTGCGCGCGGATATAGCCGCGGTGATAGCCGCCGCCAACGGGGCCGGCATTCCCGTCATCGTCGTCACCAACCAGTCCGGCATCGCGCGCGGCTATTTCGGCTGGAGCGATTTCGCCGCCGTCAATGGCCGCGTGCTCGAACTGCTACGCGCCGACAATGCGTTCGTCGACATGGTCCTTGCCTGCGCCTATCACGAGGCGGGCTCCGGCCCGCTCGCGGCCGCAGATCATCCGATGCGCAAGCCCAATCCGGGCATGCTGCTGGAGGCGGCCAGGCGCCTCGGGCTCGATCTGCGGCGTTCGCTGATCGTCGGCGACAAGGAGGCCGACATGGAGGCGGGACAACGCGCCGGCCTCTCGCAGGGCTGGCTGGTGGACGGGCAAGCGGCTGTCCGACGGGGCTTCACAATTCGGCCTTGGTGCGACCGCGCGGACTTCGACGGCCTGCTCGCCGCAATAGCTGGACTTGGGGCCGCCTCGGGCGCGCCCTAACGGTCTATACCCGATCGTTGTCCCGCCAGGCTTCATAGAGCTTGGCCTCGGTGGCGAACGAATACACCATCACCAGCATCGAATAGACGAACCCGTGCCGGCCGCACAGGAAGTAGCGCTTGGCCAGGTAAAACTTCAGGAAGTTGCCAAGCGGCGACAGCACCAGTCTTATCAGGCCAGGCTTCTTGGCTCGTTCGACCAGCGTGGCGACCTTGAGGCTGGAGTAGGTGTTGGCTCTCGCCAGATCCTCGGCAATAGTCATTTCGCGGCGATGCAGCAGCACGCCATTTTCTATGGTGCCGGTTTCGCCCGGCACCTCGAACGACTCATGGACCCGCAGATTGAGGTCCATGGTTGCCTTGTCGCGCCGGAAAAGCCGCAGCAGCCTGTTGTGAAGCACCCAGCGGTGCGCATAGCCGTAACCCTTCAGCTTGTCGCGGCGCCTGATATACCATCCGTCGAAAGCGTCATTCCCAAGCTGCGTCACACTCATGATCGACTGCCTGAGAACGTCATCGATGGCCTCGTCGGCTTCAATCGAAAGGCACCACGGTTGGGTGGCCTGATCGAGCGCGAATTGCCGCTGACGAGGAAAGCCCGGCCAATCATTGTGAAACAGCCTTATCGGGTAGCCCTTGGCGATGAACGCATTGACGACGTCCAGAGTGCTGTCCGTCGAGCCTGAATCGACGACGATGATCTCGGCGCAGAAGTCGACGCTCTCCAGGCATTCGCCGATCATGTCGGCCTCGTTCATACAGATGACCAGCGCCGAAACCGGGCTAGAAAATCGAGTCATCGTCCCACCCCACGGCACACTGTTCTCGGAATTGGGCTGCCCTGCGCCACCTGTATTATGCAATCCCGAAAGCGCTATGCGCTTTTCCCAGGAAAACCGTTACACACTTTTTCTGGAATTGCTCTAGGAAACCAGCAAGGCGGCTACGGCAGGACATCCGGCTTCACAGAAGTGCCTATCGAACGCCAAAGCGGCGCTGATATGGCGAGGCGTTCAAGCCGCATCGGCGAAAGCCGGTTGCGGTTCACCGGCTCAAGGCTGTGCGAACGAGACCAAGCCTTCGTCCTTGACCCGGCGGATGGTGAGCGCTGTGCGCACCGTGTCGACATTCGGGGTCGAGGTCAGTTCCTCGATGACGAAGGTCTGGAAGGCGCCGAGGTCGCTCGCCACGCAATGCAGGAGGAAATCGGATTCGCCCGACACCATCCAGGCGTCGCGTACGATCGGCCAGCCGCGGGTGCGCTCGGCAAAGATGCGCAGCTCGGCATCGGCTTGATGATGCAGGCCGACCAGGCAGAAGGCAACGACATCAAGGCCGAGCGCTGGTGCGTTGAGCAGAGCGCGGTAGCCACGGATGATGCCGGCTTCCTCCAGGCGCTTGACGCGGCGCAGGCATGGCGGTGCCGAAATGCCGACGCGGTTCGACAGTTCGACATTGGTCATGCGGCCGTCGCCCTGCAATTCGCGCAGGATCTTCCAGTCGATGGCGTCGAGGTCGGCCTTGAGCGGCATGGGGGCTCTCGATCATGAGGGGCAACACGCAAGAATCTTGCGTGATTTTGTAATTAAACGACTTCGCTGTCCATTCCATCCTTCGCCCGGAATATTTCGCGGGATCCGCGGGCGACAGGGTGTGACAAAGCTTTCCGGGGACGAACTCCAACTTGCCTTGCTGGCGTCGTGGGCAACACTTACATTACGCGCGACAATGATCGAGTTTTCCATGCCGCAATTGCCGGCAGCCCTCCGCAGAGGCTTTAGATGACCACCAAGCACGCGCCCGTTCTCATCATCGGTTCCGGCCCGGCCGGCTATACGGCGGCGGTCTACGCCGCCCGCGCCATGCTGAAGCCGATGCTGGTCGCCGGCCTGCAGCAGGGCGGGCAGTTGATGATCACCACCGATGTCGAGAACTATCCCGGCTTCGCCGACCCGATCCAGGGTCCGTGGCTGATGGAGCAGATGCTGAAACAGGCCGAGCATGTCGGCACCGACATCATCAACGACATCATCACCGAGGTCGACCTCAACGTGCGACCGTTCCGTGCCAAGGGCGATTCCGGCACCACCTACACCGCCGACGCGCTGATCATCGCGACCGGCGCGCAAGCGAAATGGCTGGGCATCCCGACCGAGCAGGACTTTATGGGTTTTGGAGTCTCGGCCTGCGCCACCTGTGACGGCTTCTTCTACCGGGGCAAGGATGTCGCGGTGATCGGCGGCGGCAATTCGGCGGTGGAAGAGGCGCTCTATCTGTCCAATCTCGCCAAGAGCGTGACGGTGATCCACAGGCGCAGCGATTTTCGCGCCGAACGTATCCTGCGCGAGCGGCTTCTGAAGAAGGACAATGTCCGCGTCATCTGGGACACGATCGTCGACGAGATCACCGGTCGGCCCGGCAAGACGCCGCTGCCGCCCTCGGTCGTGGGGCTGAAGCTCAAGCATGCGGTGACCGGCGAGGTGTCGCACCTCAAGATCGACGGCGTGTTCGTGGCCATCGGCCATGCGCCGGCGGTTGAACTGTTCGCCGGCAAGCTCAAGCAGAAGCCGAACGGCTATCTGTGGACGGCGCCGGATTCGACCCGCACCGATGTGCCGGGCGTGTTCGCGGCCGGCGATGTGACCGACGATATCTACCGCCAGGCGGTGACGGCAGCGGGGCTTGGCTGCATGGCCGCACTCGAGGCGGAGAAGTATCTGGCCGGCATCGAAGTGCATCGCGAAGCGGCCGAGTAGAGAGTTCAGAGAGCGGCTTAGAAACGCCGTGTAAAAGCCTGATTTTTCATTCAGACGCCAAAACAGAACGAGGGGAATCATGGCGTTGGACTGGGACAAGCTACGCGTGTTTCACGCTGCGGCGGAGGCGGGGTCGTTTACCCATGCGGCCGAGACATTGCATCTGTCACAATCGGCGATCTCGCGGCAGGTCAGCGCGCTCGAGCATGATGTCGGC
>NZ_RZRP01000031.1:9526-17722 GCF_003997795.1 Mesorhizobium sp. M7A.F.Ca.US.005.03.2.1
CGTTGTTCAACCGCCACGCCCGCGGGCTGGTGTTGACCGAGCAGGGTGAGATGCTGTTTCGCACGGCGCATGACGTGCTGATGAAACTGGAGACCATCAAGTCCCGGCTGACCGAGACCAAGGATCGCCCGTCGGGCGTGCTGCGGGTGACGACGACGGTGGGGCTGGGCGCCGGCTGGCTAACCGAGCGGGTGCAGGAATTCATCGAACTCTATCCTGAAATCAGCCTGCAGTTGATCCTCGCCAACGAGGAGCTCGATCTCACCATGCGCCAGGCCGATTGCGCCATTCGGCTGCGCCAGCCGCAGCAGCCGGACCTGATCCAGCGCCGCCTGTTCACCGTGCATTTCCACCTCTACGCGGCCCCATCCTATGTCGCCAAGCATGGCAGGCCGTCTTCCGTCGCCGAGCTGAAGGCCCATCGCATCGTCACCTTCGGCGTGCCGGTGCCGTCGCATCTGTCGGAGCTGAACTGGCTGGAAACGGTCGGTGATTTCGAAGGCGGACAAAGGGTGCCGACGCTGCAGATCAACGACATATTGTCGATCAAGCGGGCGGTGCAGGGCGGTGCCGGTATCGCCATGCTGCCCGACTATGTGATCAGCAAGGACTCCGACCTCGTGCAGCTGCTGCCGGAGACCGAGGTGCCGTCTTTCGACACCTATTTTGCTTATCCGGACGCGATGAAGAACCAGGCCAAGCTGCACGTGTTCCGGGACTTTATCATCGCCAAGGCGAGAAGCTGGTCATTCTAAGGACATGTCGATTGCCTGGCCCGACCTGAGCCTCAACATGCCCTGAGACGGCGCTGCCGGTTTCACCTACCCCCGCCAGGGCGACAGTCGAGGCAACCAGCCGGGTACGTTGCGGCGGTAGGCGTCGTATTCGGCGCCGTACCGGTGAGCCAAAGTCGGCTCCTCGTAGAACCGCACGAAAGAGCCCATGGCGATCGCGCCGATGACCGCATAAGCGGCCAGCGTCCAGCTCGAGAACAGCAATGCCTGGCCGAGGATGATCGACAGCACGGCGACATACATCGGGTTGCGGACATGACGGTAGATGCCGCCGATCACCAGCCTCTCGGTTGGCGCGACCGGAGCGGGCGTGCCGAGGCCCTCAAGCGCGAATCGACCGAAGGCATGCAGCAGTGCTGCGATCGCGACGGCGATCAGAAGCCCGCCGACAGGGACAAAGCCCGGCAGACCAGACCACGGCAAGCCCCAGCGATCTGTCAACAGCCATGGCACCAGCCCGGCAACCACGCAGGGCGCCGCGATGAAGAAGGCCGCACTGCCGGCGATCGCCGAAAACGTCCGCATTGGCTGCCTCCTCCCCGATTGCCTTAGAAATGCACGCCTGCTGCCTGCTTCCACATCATTGCCCGGTTTTGGCATTTTGAACCGAAAGCCAGCCGAGATCGGCGATTCTGTAGTTGCAATTGCCCGATTCGGCGGCCCATTTCGACGATTCTGCTGGTCCTATTGGCTTCTGGAATGGGTTAGACCACAGCCTGCGTCTTTTTGCATGCGTGTGTTGCAAAATAGATGCTTGTTTCTTGGGCATGATGAGCACATATATAGATCATCTCCTGGGCGCGTTCTCCTCCCATTAGCGCCCTCGAGTGTTCCCCTCTGGAGGTTAGCCTTAACAGGCACTCCAATCAAACTCAGCCGGATCTTCATTGATCCGGCTTTTTTGTTGCCTGTGTTCTGTTGGGCCGGCAAAAAATTCCATCACAATTGCCACGTAACGGTGACATGTAACCTCTGGTAACATAGCCCGGGCGCCCGCGACCTGCTATGTGGATCATAGGACGCGGTGTGGTTCGGACGGGAGATGGGGGCATCACTCGTACGGCCCGGGCTCAGGCGGCTACCGCGTCCGAACCGTTTTTCCGCCGAACTCGGCGGCACCAAATGCGGCGGACCTGCCGTTTTACCTCCCAAGGAAACGGTCCGCGAACAAAACGACGTCCGGTCCCCGCCGGACGTCGTTTTCTTTTGTCCCCCTCGAATCAGGTTCGAGAGGAACGCTACGCCATCAGGCAGCCTTGCCGTTGGTGTTCATCGCCTCGTCGGCCAGACGGCCGGTGAGTTCGGCCATGTGGTCGAAGACGGCACGGTAGCTGGCGACGCCCGCGGTCGCCGAGCGCAACTCGATGATCAGGTCGCCGATCTCGGCTTGCGGCATGGTTGCCTCGACGACATCCCATCCTGGCCAGCCAGGCCGCGCGTCGTAGCCGAGTATCTGGCCGCGCCGTTGCGGGATGAGAGCGATGATCTTCGAGGTGGCGTCGGAGGGTGTGACGATCTCGACCTTCATCACAGGCTCCAGGAGCACCGGCAAGCACGCGGCCATGCCTTCCTTCATTGCCAGCCTGGCCGCCATCTGGAAGGCCATGTCGGAGGAATCGACCGCATGGTAGGAGCCGTCCGACAGGTTGACTGCGACATCCACGACCGGAAAGCCCAGCGGCCCGGATTTCAGATAGTCGCGCACCCCGGTCTCGACCGACTGGATGTAGGTCTTGGGCACGACGCCGCCGGTGATGGTGTCGGTGAACTGGAAGCCGGAGCCGCGCGGCAGCGGCTTGATCTCGATCACCACGTCACCGAACTGGCCATGTCCGCCGGACTGTTTCTTGTGACGGCCGCGCTGTTGCGCCGATTTGCGGATCGTCTCGCGATAGGGCACCGCCGGCGGATGGCCTTCGACCGGTATCTGGTTCTTGCCTTCCAGCCGCTCGCGCACCACGCGCAGATGCATCTCGCCATGGCCCGACAGCACGGTTTCAGCCGAGTCCTGGTTGTGGCGCAGGCTGAGCGAGGGGTCCTCCTCGGCCAGCCGCTGGATGGCAGCCGACATCTTCACTTCGTCCTTGCGCTCCTTGGGGCGGAGCGCGAAGGCGAAGACCGGCTGCGGCGGCTCGAACTGGACGAGCGGCTTGATGCCGCCCTTGGCCGAACTCAGCGTCTGGCCGGTCTTGACCTCGTCCAGCTTGCCCAGCGCGACCGTATCGCCGGCCTTGGCGCTGGAGAGCTTGGACTGGTCCTTGCCGAGCATCCGGTAGATGCCGGAAACCTTGGCCGTGTCGCCGCCGGGCAGCCAGAGTTCGGAACCGTCGACGACCTGGCCGGAGAGGATGCGCGACACCGACAGCTTGCCGCCATGCGAGGTGTGGATGGTCTTCATCACCTGGACCAGGGTAGCCGCGCCGTCGGGTGCACCGAGCCGCTTGCGGGTCGCCTCGATGTCGGGCGCGTCGTGGCGGATCGCCTTCAGGAGACGCAGCACGCCGTTGCCTTTCTCGGCGGTGCCGATCAGCACCGGCGTCACCGCGCCGTCGCGCAGGTCGGCGGCGAGATCGTCGAAGATCGCGTCCTTTGGCGGTTCGATCTCCTCGAGCAGCTGTTCCATCAACTGGTCATCATGGTCGGCCAGCGTCTCCAGCATCGAGAAACGCGCTTCGAGCTCGCGCGCCTTCTCGTCGCCGGGAATCTGCGCCACCTCGCTTTCGGCATATTCGCGATAGATGTAGGCGCGCTCCAGCGCCAGGTCGATCGAACCAATGACGACGCCGTCCTTGCGCAGCGGAATCTGGCGCAGCAGCAATGGCACGGCACTGGCCGGCTGCAGCATCTTCAGCGTGTCTCGCACGCCGGTGATTGCCTTGTCGACCTTGTTGAGAAACAGGATGCGCGGCACGCCGAGATCGTCGAGCTTGCGCATGATCAGTTGCAGGGCAGGGATCTTCTTTTCATCGGCCTCGGCCACGACCACCGCGAGGTCGCAGGCGGCCAGCACCGGTTCGGCTTCGAAAGAGAATTCGATGGAGCCGGGACAGTCGACGAAGGTGATCTGCTCGCCCATGAATTCGGTGGTGGCGATCGTCGCCTCGACGCTCATGGCGTGGGCGCGCGCCTCGGGCGAATGATCTGAAACGGTGTTGCCTGATGAAACGGGATTTTGTCGGGGAATTGAGCCCGTACGGGCCAATATGGCTTCGAGAAGTGTCGTCTTACCGCTTGCGAAGGGACCGACTATGGCAATGCATTTCGGTCCCGTGCGTCGTCCTCCGGCGCGAGTACCCATGACTGACCTCCACTCAGGCGTTTCCCGCAGGACCGACTGGCATGCATGGTTCAGGCGTGGTCAATCGGTCCTGAGCGGCGGCCGGCCTGTTCGACCGTCGCGGGCGGGGTTCTTTTCAAGTCCACCTGCCCAAAGCCATCGTCCCACTTGTTTGCCGGCAGGGCAAGGAAAATAGAAATCCTTTGCTCGGCCGTGGACCCGTGCTGGCCATATAGGGGGCTGGCAGCCGGAAGCTGTTGCACGTCGGCCGATATCGGCGGAAACTGAAGCAGGCGACCCGTCGCCCGCTGTTTTGAAGGACCATCGACCCATGAAGATCATTGCCTGCGGCAGCGTGCCGACCGTCATCGCGCCGGAAAAATACTTCACCGGCCGGGTGCTGCAGACGCCGATCATCGAGAAAGAGGCGCCGGCGCGGCTGCGAGCCACGCTGGTCAGCTTCGAGCCGGGCGCGCGCACCCACTGGCATACGCATCCGCTTGGCCAGACGCTCTACGTGACGGTGGGCGCCGGGCTTGCCCAGACGTGGGGCGGCCCGGTCCAGCAGATCAGGGCGGGCGACGTCATCTCGTTCGCGCCTGGCGAAAAACACTGGCATGGCGCGGCGCCGAAATCGGCGATGACGCATATCGCCATGCAGGAGGCGCTCGACGATGTCCATGCCGACTGGCTGGAAGCGGTGACATCGGAACAATATGACGGCTGAATGCTCAGTCCGCAGGAACCCGGCTTCTATTCCAGCCGCAACATTTTCAGAAGAGGGCGACTCGCGGCGAGTCCAGTACCATGGCGCAGGCCATACTCAGTCGCCGGATCGACAGCGCCATGCCGCCCGTTCAACTGACCGTCGGCCAGTAATTTGCGAAACTCACGTCCGGACATAGCCATGTCAAAGCACCGTTTGCCCCTGGTCGCCGCTGTCTATCTTGGTTCGTTCGTGGCTCTGCTCGACGTCAGCATCGTCAATGTCGCGCTGCCGACCATCCAGCAGGCGTTGCAAACCGATTTCGGCGGCCTGCAATGGGTGGTCGACGCCTACACGCTGTGCCTGTCGGCCTTCATGCTGTCGTCCGGCCTGATCGGCGACCGCTATGGCCGCAAGCGCTCATGGCTGGCCGGCGTCGGCATCTTCGTGGCCGGCTCGCTGATCTGCGCCGTCGCGCCCAATTTGCCGGTGCTGCTGGCTGGCCGGGTCGTACAGGGCATCGCCGGCTCGCTGCTCATTCCAGGCGCGCTGTCGATCCTGACGCAAGCCTTTCCCGATGCACGCCAGCGCGCCGGCGTCATTGGCGGCTGGGCGTCGTTCGCCGCCATCTCTCTGCTCGTTGGTCCCGTCCTCGGTGGCATCCTGGTCGAGACCGTCGGCTGGCAAAGCATCTTCCTGATCAACCTGCCGCTTGGTCTGATCACGATCGCGCTCGGTGCTGCTTCGATCAACGAGACGGCGCATCCCGAACATGCCCATCTCGATCTCGTCGGCCTGGCTCTCAGCATCCTGTGGCTGGGGGCGCTGACCTTTGGCCTGATCTCGGCCGGCGAGAATGGTTGGGGCGAGCCAAGGACGGTCACGGCGCTCATCGCAGGTGTCGTCGGCCTGGGTGCTTTCCTCGGCTTCGAGGCGCGCACGGCACGGCCGATGCTGCCGCTTGGCCTCTTCCGTGACGTCCGCTTTGCCGTCGCCAATGTCGCTTCGTTCGCGCTCGGCTTCACCTCCTATTCCAGCGTCTTCTTCTTCTCGATGTTCCTGCAGCAGGTGCAGGGCTGGTCGCCGACGCAGACCAGCCTGCGCATGGCGCCGGCCTTCATCGTCCAGATCGTGGTGTCGCCGTGGATCGGCAGGCTGAGCGCGCGCTATGGTCACTCCGCGCTGATGACCATCGGCTATGTTGCTATCGGCCTGTCCATGCTCGGCATGTGCTGGGCCGGTCCTTCGACGTCCTACGCGACGCTGTGCCTTCTGTTCGCCATCGGCGGCCTCGGCAATGCGCTTGCAATCCCGACCGGCAGCGCTGCCGCCATGTCCTATGCGCCGCGCGAACGCTCGGGCATGGTGTCGGCGGTCATCAATGCCACCCGCCAGAGCGGTCTTGCCATCGGCATCGCCTTGCTCGGCGCCTTGATGAGCATGCGGGCAACCAACCTTTTGACCGGGTATCTCGGCGATGCCGGTGTCGCCAACGCGGAAGCGGTCGCCCGTGCTGCAATTTCGCGGCATGATTTCGCAACCGATGCGGCGATGGGCGAAAGCGGCGTGCATGAACTCTATGCTGCCGCCTATGCCGGCGGCTTCCATGCCGCCATGCTGACGGCAGCGATCGGCGCGTTCCTCACCGCCGCACTGCTGGTTGCCGTGCTGGCGCCGGCCGAGGCGCGCTCGGCCAAAGAGACCAAGCACGAGGCGTGAGGCTGACGGCCCATTGAAAACCCGGCAGTGAAGCCGGGTTCTGCGTTCAAAGTGCGCCGCTCAGGTCAGCGAAGCCGTAAAGCGCTGGATGCGCGTGCAGGCTTCCTCCAGAAGCGTCTCCGAGGTGGCGTAGGAGATGCGGAAGTTGGGGCCGAGGCCGAAGGCCGAGCCGAACACCACCGCGACGCCCTCGGCTTCGAGCAATTCCGAGCAGAAGGTTTCGTCGGTGTCGATCGGCTTGCCGGCCTTGGTCTTCTTGCCGATCAACTGGGCGCAGGAGGGATAGACATAGAAGGCCCCTTCCGGCGACGGACAGGTGATGCCGCGCGCCTGGTTGAGCATCGAGACGACGAGGTCGCGACGGCCTTGAAAGATCGCCTTGTTTTTGGCGATGAAATCCTGCGGGCCATTCAGCGCCTCGACGGATGCCCATTGCGCGATGGTGCAGGCGCCCGATGTCTGCTGACCCTGGATCATGTCCATCGCCTTGATCAGTTGGACCGGGCCCGCCGCATAACCGATGCGCCAGCCGGTCATTGCATAGGCTTTCGACACGCCGTTCATGGTCAGCGTGCGCTCGTAGAGCTTAGGCTCGACCTCGGCGATGGTCTTGAAGACGAAATCGCCATAGGTCAGGTGCTCGTACATGTCGTCGGTCAGCGTCCAGACATGCGGATGCTTCAACAGCACGTCGGCCAGAGCGCGCAGTTCGGCCTCGGTATAGGCGGCACCCGACGGGTTCGACGGCGAGTTCATCAGCAGCCATTTGGTCTTCGGCGTGATCGCCTTTTCCAGCACGGAAGCGGTCAGTTTGAAGCCGTTGTCGATCGAGGTGTCGGCAAACACGGAGGTGCCGCCGCAGATCGCCACCATCTCGGGGTAGCTGACCCAGTAGGGGCGAGGAATGATGACCTCGTCGCCGGGGTTCAGCGTCGCCATGAAGGCGTTGAACAGGATCTGCTTGCCGCCCGTACCGACGATGGTCTGCTCGGGCTTGTAGTCGAGATTGTTCTCGCGCTTAAACTTTTTTGCGATCGCCTCGCGCAGCGGCACGATGCCCGAAACCGGCGGATACTTGGTTTCGCCGCGGCGGATCGCCTCGATTGCCGCATTCTTGATGTTGTCGGGCGTGTCGAAATCCGGCTCGCCGGCGCCGAGGCCAATAATGTCACGGCCGGCATTTTTCAGCTCGCGCGCTTTCTGCGTGACCGCGATGGTGGCGGAAGGCTTCACGCGCGAAAGGGTGTCGGCAAGAAAGGCCATGAGCTTGACGTCTCCATGGAAGATCGGCGCGGCCAGGAGCGACCGCGGCGCTTCTCATGTCGCATGATTTCGCGCAACGCAAGCATTGTCGGCTGATCCAGGTCTCAAGGAGCTGTGATCGGACCCGGGGTCGGCAACAATAAATTCATTAACGAGCGGTAGAGGCTTGAGTGGCAGGATCGCAGACCAATTGCGGAGCGAGGAACCGTGTCGCGCAGCGTCGGGCTTGCCCACATCATCCGTCAGGACGACGGCACCTCCACCGGTGTCTGGGGCATCTACACGTTGCAAAGCGCTTTCCAGCCGATCTTCGCCTTCAAGGAAGGCAAGCTGTCGGTGGTCGCGTTCGAAGGGCTGATCCGACCGTTCCGCGACGGCGAGCCACAATCGCCGATCAATTTCTTCTCGACCTGTCCGGCCGCCGACCGGCTGCATAT
>NZ_RZRP01000320.1:0-6541 GCF_003997795.1 Mesorhizobium sp. M7A.F.Ca.US.005.03.2.1
ATTCCTGCACTTCGGCCTCGGTGGTGATCGGCGATGCCGAGATCGAGGCGGCGATCCAGGTCGCAAAGCCCGCCGTGCCGGTAATCACCCCGCCGATGGCGGGCGTGCGCGGGCTGCGTGCGCTGGGCGCAAGCAAGATCAGCATCCTCACTCCCTACACGGTCGAGACATCCAGGCCGATGGCCGCCTATTTCGCGGCGCACGGCTTCGAGATCGCCAGCTTCACCTGCCTCGGTTTCGAGGACGACCGCGAGATGGCGCGCATCGCACCGGCGGCCCTCGTCGAACTGGCGCGTGAGGCGATCGACGCCAGCGCCGATGCGCTGTTCGTCTCCTGCACGGCGCTGCGTAGCGCCCTCGCGGTCACCGGAATGGAAAAAACTATTGGACGTCCCGTGGTGACCAGCAACCAGGCGACCGCCTGGAATTGTCTGCGGCTGTGCGGAGATGACACGCCGCGTCCCGAATTCGGCCGTCTGATGACGCAGCCATTTGCCGCCTGATTGATGATCATGACACAGGTCACTCTTGAGCACATTCGCGCCGCGCGTGAGCGCATTGCCGGCAAGGTCGAGCGCACGCCGACAGTGCTGTCCCAAAGTCTTTCCGAAGGGCTGGGCGTCCCCGTCCACCTCAAGCTCGAACACCGGCAGACCACCGGCAGCTTCAAGCTGCGCGGCGCCTCGAATGCCGTCGCTTCGCTCAGCACCGCGGAGAAGACGCGTGGCGTGGTCGCGGCCTCGACCGGCAACCACGGCCGCGCGCTGGCGCATGCGGCGAAGCTTGAGGGCATGCGCGCGGTGATCTGCATGTCGCGGCTGGTGCCTGAAAACAAGCTCGACGAGATCCGCCGGCTGGGCGCGGAGGTTCGCATTATCGGCAACAGTCAGGACGATGCCCAGCAGGAGGTCGATCGGCTGGTGGCGCAAGAGGGGCTGGTTATGCTGCCGCCCTTCGACCATCCCGACATTGTCGCCGGGCAAGGCACGCTCGGGCTTGAGATGATCGAACAGGTCCCGGATGCTGCCCTCGTCCTGGTGCAGTTGTCGGGTGGCGGGCTCGCCTCAGGCGTTGCCGCGGCCATCAAAGGCGTCAGCCCCGGCACAAAGATCATCGGTGTCTCGATGGCTCGTGGCGCGGCGATGAAGGCCAGCCTCGATGCCGGCCGCCCGGTGCTGGTGGAAGAATTGCCGACGCTGGCGGATTCGCTCGGCGGCGGCATCGGCCTCGACAACCGGCTGACCTTCGCCATGTGCCGCGACCTGCTCGATGGTATCATCCTGCTTAGCGAGGACGAGATCGCCGCCGGCATCCGTCACGCCTATGCGCGCGAACGCGAAATCGTCGAGGGCGCCGGCGCGGTCGGCATCGCCGCGCTACTCGCCGGCAAGGTCAGGTCGGACGGGCCGGTGGTCGTGCTTCTCTCCGGCCGCAACATCGATATGGACGCGCACCGCAGGATCGTCTGCGGCGAGGCGCCATCGCTCAAGGAGCACGCCGCATGAGCCGGATGACGATCCTCACCGAGCAAGAATTGCGCGCGATCGTGACACTCGATCTCGATGCAGTCGCCTGCGTCGAAAACGCCTTCCGTGCGCTTGCCACCCTGCCGGTGGCGATGCCGCCGATCCTGCGGCTCGATATTCCCGAGCATCGCGGCGAGGTCGACGTGAAGACCGCTTACGTGCCTGATATCGACGGTTTCGCCATCAAGATCAGCCCCGGCTTTTTCGACAATCCGAAGCTCGGCCTGCCCAGCGTCAACGGCATGATGGTGCTGCTGTCGTCCAAAACCGGGCTGGTCGAAGCACTGCTGCTCGACAACGGCTATCTCACGGATATCCGAACCGCTGCTGCCGGCGCCGTCGCCGCCAAACATCTGTCGCGGCAGGACTCGTCAGTTGCCGCGATCTTCGGCGCCGGCGTCCAGGCCGGGTTGCAATTGGAAGCCCTGATGCTGGTGCGGCCGATTACCGAGGCGCGCATCTGGGCGCGCGATGCGGCAAAGGCCGAGGCAACCGCCGGAGCCCTGCGCGAAAAGCTCGGCATTCTCGTGCATGCCGAGCCCGACGCGGCAAACGCAGTTGTCGGCGCCGACATCATCGTCACCACCACGCCTTCGACCGAGCCGCTGATCAAGGCGGGTTTCGTTTCCGCCGGCCAGCACATCACGGCGATGGGCTCCGACGCCGAGCACAAGAACGAGATCGCGCCGGCAATCCTGCGCATGGCCGATCTCTATGTCGCGGACAGCGCCCGTCAGACGCGGCGGCTGGGTGAGCTGCATCACGCCATCGCGGCGGGCGTGATGGCCGCTGAGGAAGAGGTGACCGAACTTGGCCAGATTATCGCCGGTAAACGGCACGGTCGGCGCTCGGCCAGCGACATCACCATCGCCGATCTGACCGGCACCGGCGTTCAGGATACGGCGATAGCTACGTTCGCCCGCGATCGGGCGCGGGTGGCCGGTTCCGGGGCCATTTTCGAAAGCTGATGCTGGCCAAGGCGTGATCCGGAAAAGTGGGAACCGGTTTTCCGAAAGATCACGCCCAAACAAGAACGACGGGCCGGTTTCAACGAAGTTGAAACAGGCTCAAGGCCCAACAAACGAGGACCAAGAACAATGCAACCGAACCTGAGATTCTCGCGCGGCGAATATGCGGATCGCCTCGCCAAGACACGCAAAGCCATGGAGGTGAAGGGCGTCGATCTTCTTGTTATCAGCGACCCGTCCAATATGGCCTGGCTGACCGGCTATGACGGCTGGTCGTTCTACGTGCATCAGGCGGTTATCGTGCCGCCATCGGGCGAGCCGGTCTGGTACGGCCGTGGCCAGGACGCCAACGGTGCCAAGCGCACTGCCTATCTCGCGCATGATAACATCGTCGGCTATGCCGATCACTATGTGCAGTCGACCGAGCGCCACCCGATGGATTTTTTGGCCAGCGTGCTTGCGGATCGCGGCTGGGGCAAGCTGACAGTCGGCGTTGAGATGGACAATTACTGGTTCTCGGCCGCCGCCTTCGCATCGCTGCAGAAGCATTTGCCCAATGCCCGCTTTGTCGATGCCACCGCGCTGGTCAACTGGCAGCGCGCGATCAAGAGCCCGACCGAGATCGACTATATGCGCAAGGCGGCTCGCATCGTCGAGGCGATGCACCAGCGCATCTTCGACAAGATCGAGGTCGGCATGCGCAAATGCGATCTCGTTGCCGAAATCTATGATGCCGGCACGCGCGGCGTCGATGGCATCGGCGGCGACTATCCGGCGATCGTGCCGCTGCTGCCGTCGGGTGCCGATGCCTCGGCGCCGCATCTGACCTGGGACGACAGACCGATGAAGCGGGACGAGGGCACCTTCTTCGAGATCGCCGGCTGCTACAACCGCTATCACTGCCCGCTGTCGCGCACCGTCTTCCTAGGCAAGCCGACGCAGGAATTCCTCGATGCCGAGAAGGCGACGCTGGAAGGTATGGAAGCGGGGCTGGCCGCGGCCAAACCCGGCAACGCCTGTGAGGACATCGCCAACGCCTTCTTCGCCGTGCTGAAGAAGTATGGCATCGTCAAGGACAACCGCACCGGCTATTCGATCGGACTGTCCTATCCGCCGGACTGGGGCGAGCGCACGATGAGCTTGCGTCCCGGCGACCGCACCGAACTCAAGCCCGGCATGACCTTCCATTTCATGACCGGCCTGTGGCTGGAAACGATGGGACTGGAGATCACCGAGTCCATCCTGATCACCGAAACCGGTGTGGAGTGCCTGGCCAATGTGCCGCGTAAGCTGGTGGTGAAGGATTGAGCCCGATGTCGAATCTACGCTCATCACCGGTCGCGCCGACCGTCGATTTCGACCGCGACGGCGTCCAGCACGGCTTCCTGCGCTTGCCCTACAGCCGCGACGATTCCGCGTGGGGCTCGGTGATGATACCGATCTGCGTCATCCGCAACGGCAACGGACCGGCAGCTCTGCTGTCCGGCGCCAACCATGGCGACGAATATGAGGGGCCGCTGGCCCTCTACGATCTCGCCAGGACCCTCGATCCCAGGCAAGTCAGCGGCACGGTGATCATCGTGCCGGCAATGAACTATCCGGCGTTCCGCGCCGGCACGCGCACCTCGCCGATCGACAAGGGCAACATGAACCGCAGCTTTCCCGGCCGGCCGGACGGAACGGTGACCGAAAAGATCGCCGATTACTTTCAACGTGAGCTGCTGCCTCGCGCCGACATCGTGTTCGACTTCCACTCCGGCGGCAAGACGCTGGACTTCGTGCCGTTCTGCGCGGCGCACACTTTGCCCGACAAGGCGCTGGAACAGAAAGCCTTTGACGCGGTCGCGGCCTTTGCCGCTCCGTTCTCGATGCGCATGATCGAGATCGACGCCGTTGGCATGTACGACACGGCAGCCGAGGAGATGGGCAAGGTCTTCGTCAGCACCGAACTTGGCGGCGGCGGCACGTCGCGCGCGCAAACCGTGCGGATCGCGAGGCGCGGCATTCTCAACGTGCTGCGTCATGCCGGCATTGTAGATGGTGCGGTCGAGAAGACTCGAACCCAGTGGCTCGACATGCCGTCGGGCGATTGTTTCTCGTTCGCCGAAGACGACGGCATGATCGAAACCATGGTCGATCTCGGTGAGCCCGTCAAAGAAGGCTCGGTGCTGGCGCGCATTCATTCCACCGGCCGCACCGGCGTCGCTCCGCAGGAGATCCGGGCAAAAATGTCGGGCATGCTTGCGGCGCGGCATTTCCCCGGGCTGGTTAAGGCCGGCGACTGCGCGGCGGTGGTGGCTGTGCACGTCTGAGCGGCTCCGCCGGGGCCTGCTCCACCCGGTTCGGGTCCATCGTCACTTGTTCTGCGTCCGTCGCGGAGCCCTTCGGCGCGGCGGAAAGAAGCAGGATAGCGGGCGGAGTCGACATTGCAGGAGGATGTCACTATATAGCGGCGGCTTCGACCCGCGCGCCCGAGGGCAGCACCTCGAAGCAACTGTGAATGTGTAGTGTTTTGCGCCATCTATTGTGACGGAAATCGGCTCGGAAACCGGAAAAAAGCAAATAGAAACAGTGGCGCAGCGCTGGGTGTGACCCAGCCAACGGTACCGACCCCTCCAGAATCAGAAAATGCCCTTGACCCCTCGATTTCCTATGGCTCTGTGGACCTTGGACGGCATTGGCTTGCCGGCTGACCGCGACTCGGCTGGAATGGGGACATGCATCCTTTGGGGGATGTCGACGTTTATGATTACCAACCGGCTTTGCCGCCAGGGAACAGCAGTATGAGCGAACACGCCATCGAATTCTTGCGGGGATGGATCGGCGAAAAGGTCCATTGCCAGTCCCCTCAGGCAAGGATCGACAAGCAGGCCGAAACCTTGGCCAAGGAGTGCGCCGCCGAGGCGGCCGAGGTCGGCATTCCGCTGGAGGATATCCAGGAAGAAGTCGGCGATATCCAGGAACTTATCGCATCCCGGCTTGAGGAAGCGGCCGAGGCCGAAGAAAGCCAGCAGGCCCCCAGAAAAGCCGCCGAATGATCAAAGCCGCCGAATGATCGCATAGCGGCGACATTGTTGCAGCGCGGGCTTCTGGCCCGCGTTTTTGTCTTCAGCCAAAGGTCTCCTTCAGCCACGTCTTCGGCAGCGCCGGCACGAAATTCCCGTCGCGTCCGGTCATATCGTCATTGGCAACCAGCGCGTTGAGGATTGCTTCCTCCACGGTCTGGATCACCGCATCGAAAAACGGATCGATGTCGGTATCGGGAATAAAATCGGCACTGGCGATGCGGCCGGATGGCGCCCGCGCGGCGCTCGCATTGGCGGTCGAGAAGGCGATGAAAATGTCGCCTGAACTGTGATACCCGAAGCCTCCGGTCATGGCGACGCCAAGCGGCACCCGTCGGGCCAGCCGCTTCATCTGATGCGGCAGGAACGGTGCGTCGGTGGCGATGACGGCGATGATCGAACCCTTTTCGGCGCGCGGTGTGCCTTCGCGGACAGCCGGTTCGACGAGTTGCGGCCCGGCGCGCAGGCCGCGAATGGCAATATTGCGCCGTTTGCCAAAATTGGACTGCACGAAGGCGCCGACCGTATAGGCACGGCCGTGCCATTCGACGATGCGCGATGCCGTGCCGGAGCCGGCCTTGAAGCCGAAGGTGATCATGCCGGTGCCGCCGCCGACGCTGCCTTCCTCGATCGGTCCGCCGGCGGCACCGTCGAGGGCCTGCGCAACATGCTCCGACGTCAAATGGTGGCCGTTGATGTCGTTGAGGAAGCCGTCATAGGTCTCCGCCGCCACCGGCAGTCCCCAGCCGCTGTCAAGCGCCGCCGGCAGCACGCTTTGCATCCAGCGCAGCGTGCCGTCGCGGGAAACGCCGCAGGAATGCGTGTTGGTGATGGTGATCGGGAAGTTGAAAGCGCCGGTTTCCTCGACGATGTGCGAGCCGGTCAGTTCGCCGTTTCCGTTCTGGCTGAAGATCCCGGCGAAGACCGGGTTGGCGAGGTCGGCAAGCGGCCTGGGCAGGATCGCGGTCACGCCGGTGCGAAC
>NZ_RZRP01000321.1:0-6531 GCF_003997795.1 Mesorhizobium sp. M7A.F.Ca.US.005.03.2.1
GTCCTGATCGGCATCGAATTCCCACGTCACCTCAGGTCGATCGAACTGGAGCGATGGGACGTGAACGGTGTCGCCCCAAATCAGAATGCGTTCGCCACCGCTCGAAACACGAAAGCAGCTGTGTCCCGCTTCATGGCCATGGGCTTCGACAATGTCGACATCTGTCCCGATACGGTCTCCGGCCTCGAATGGTTCCGCCATGCTGTGAAATCGTTCGAGCCGCACTTCGGCGCGAAAAAAGCCAAGTTCTTCCCCGGGAACGAGCAAGCGCGCCAGGCGCGGGAAAGCGTCGCGGCCGTCGGCAAGCACAAGACCGTGGATGTGGTCGAGATGGGTGTGGGTGAAACAGACGGCACGAACTCGTCCGGCATCGATGCCAGCTTCGTCCAGCGCCTCGGGAAGTCGGCCCATGGTGGGATGCCAGGCGTTCGAGGCACCGGTATCGATCAGGATGATTCCGTCTCCATCGTCAATCGCGAAGGCATTGACGGACAGTCTGAGTTGACCATCAACCAATGCGACTTGTTGCGGCAATTCATCGCCAAACGGCTTGTCGCCGGGTTGCCGAAGCCGTCCGATCGGCATGTCGACATAGCCATCGCGCAAGGAGGTGATGCGCAAGTCACCAAGATCGTAGGTCTGATAAAGGTCGCCCGAAGCCATGCGGTGCATTTTTTCCGATCCGTCTGTAGACAACCGGCAACATGCGACGGGCCAGCTGCGTCGGCAACCCGCCCCGTCAATTCGATCTGTGCCATGTGTGCGTGCGTCGCCTGCCGTGGCCGGATGATGCAGTCGGCGAGGCGGTCCGTTTCGTTCAACTCGCCGGCATGGTGCTGATACCCTGATGTCACGATAGCCTCGGCCCAATCGGGGTTGGACTGCTACATCGACCGGGCTGCCATCTGGTCGCGCCCTTTGCCCTGATATATCCGGCTGCGATCCGTCACATGAGTGAAGCCGTGAAGACATCCAGCCTGACCGGCGCCGTTTCCCCGATGATCCCGGTGCTCGTATGCGCGCTTGCGATCTTCCTGCTGTCCGGGATGGATGCGGCGATGAAGATCCTGGTCATCGCGGTCGGGGTCTACAACACCTTGCTGTGGCGCAGCATGGTCGCGGCCGTGGTCGCGGGCGCAGCCTGGTTGGCGGGACCACGCTTAAAGCCGACCATTCCGGTGCTGAGGCTGCATGCGCTGCGTGCCGCAATTGTCGGCGTCGTGCTGATATCCTTCTTCTGGGGCTTGGCCAGGCTGCCGCTCGCGGAGGCGATCGGGCTCAGCTTCGTGGCGCCCTTGTTTGCGCTGTTTCTCGCCGCGCTACTGCTGGGCGAACGGATCCGACGCCAGGCTGTCTGGGCATCGTTGGCCGGCATCGCCGGCGTCGCCATCATCATGGCCGGCCAGTTCGGGCAGGCAGACTATTCGCAGGACGCCATGCTCGGCACGGCAGCGGTGCTCGTGTCGACGGTGTTCTACGGATACAATCTGATCCTCGCCCGGCAACAGGCGCAGTTGGCCAAGCCGATCGAGATCATGCTGTTCCAGAACCTTTGCGTTGCCATCCTGCTAGGCCTCGCGGCACCCTGGCTTGCCGTCGCCCTGCCGAGCGATCTTTGGCTTCCTTTGGCCGGGGTGACGGTGCTGTCGCTCGCCGGGCAATTCCTGATGAGCTGGTCCTACGCCCGCGCCGAAGCGCAATATCTGATCCCGACGGAATACTCGGCCTTCATCTGGGCGGTCGCGCTTGGCTGGTTCTTCTTCGGCGAGGAGGCGACCTGGACCACGCTGACGGGAGCGTGCCTGATCGTCGCCGGCTGCCTGATCGCCGCGCGGGCCAATCCCAGGCTTGCCGAGCCCATCGAAGTGGCGGTTTGAACGTCGACGTTCAACGCCCCGCAGGATCGCGAAATACCCCAGTCTCCACCTCGTGCATGAAGTGAGCGATGAGAGCCGCGCATTGGCGATGATGCGTTTCGAGAAGCATGTGCCCGCTCTCAAAGACATGGATTTCGACGGCGTCGAGATCGCGGCTGTAGGCCATGATCTCGTCCAGCGCGAAGAAGGCGTCGTGGCGCCCCCACAGCACCAGGCATGCTGGCTGTTGGTCGCGGAGATAGGCCTGGATGGCCGGGAAGCGCGCGATGTGCGAGCCATAATCGGTGAAGAGTTCGAACTGAATGTCGGTGTTGCCGGGCCTCGCCAGGCGCTCCGTATCGAGATACCAACCCTCGGGCGGAAACAACACTTTCAGACGCTCGGGGAGACCGCCGATATATTGGTTTCGGGTCCCCTCGAAATTCATCCAGTCCGGCAGTTTGGCGCGGTTTTCTTCAGTCGGTTCGGCGAAGAACGCCTTCGGCGCGTCCCATTCCGGTCCCAGCCCCTCGTCATGAGCGTTGCTGTCCTGGGCGATCAGGCCGAGGATGCGATCCGGACGCCGTGTGGCGAGATGATAGCCGACGGGCGTGCCGAAGTCAGTGATGTGGAGGAAGAATCGCTGGAGGCCGAGGGCCTCGATGAAGGCTTCGATCGTGCTGGCCAGGTTGTCGAACGTGTAGTCATAGGCATCGATGGAAGGGGCGGACGAAAAGCCGAAACCGGGCAGATCCGGCGCCACCACATAGGCTGTCTCCGCCAGCGGTTCGATGACATTGCGATAGACGTGCGACGAAGTCGGATATCCGTGCAGCAGCAGGATTGCCGGTCTGCGGGGATCGCCGGCATGACGGTAGAAGATGTCGAGGCCGTCGACATTGATGGTTTCGTGGCGGGTCTTGTAACGATTGCTGCACATCCTCTCCCTCCCAGGGGTTCCGCGCCGATCTGGCGACGCGCTGGCTTTGACACCACGTATCCGTATGATAGTGGTTACATCATGTAACCGTATAATCCGGTTAATGAGGTTATGTTCCATGGGCGATGCATACACCGAATGGGTACCGGATCACTTCATAGGCGGGCATCCCGCTTTGGACCTGTCGAACGCCGTGTTCGACCGGCGGGCGCCGGCAGCAGACAATGAACTCTTCAAGTCCGTCCGGGATGTTGCGAACTGGTTCAGCGCCTCAGGGCTTGCCGACGATCGCCAGGCGCAGGCCGTTGCCGAGATAGCGGATGGGCGGTTCGTGGAAGGGGTCCGCGAAATGCGGGAGGCGTCATTTCAGGTTTTCGATCCAATCGCCGCGGGCAAACCGTCTGCGGTCGAACCGCTCGGCGTGTTGTTCTCGCGCACGGCAAGCTCGCTTGCCGCCGGGTCTATCGAGCTGGATGGCACCAGGCCGGAGCTTGCCCTTGGCCGGTGGCGCGATCCGGACGCCGTCACCGCGTTGCTGGCCATGCTGTCCATCGAAGCATTCTTCACCCTGCCGCGCGACAGGCTGCATTCCTGCCCTCGCTGTGGCTGGCTTTTCCTCGATACGTCGCGAGGCGGCAAGCGGCGCTGGTGCAGCATGCGCACCTGCGGCAACCGCGAGAAGGTGTCGCGCCACCGAGATCATACCGACGTCTAGACTGGGTTAGCGCACCACGTCGCCTTTGCTGCGGGCGGGCCGGATGCCGGCGCGTCACTCCGGAAGACCGGCCTTGCGAAAACCATCGACGAAATGCTCGAGCGTAGCGGCGTCGCGGAATGGCTCGGTCGTCGCCCAGTGATGGGTTGTGAAATGCGGGTTGCCGACGAGGAACAGTTCAGCCTCTGCGCGCGCCTCGTCGAGCCGGCCGAGTTGGGCCATGCTTGCCGCCAGGAAACGGCGTGAGCTTGTGCGATAGGTCTCGTCACGGCGCAACGTCTCGATCGCGGCTTGGTAGTCGCGCGCCGCATATTGCGCCTGGCCGAGCGTCAGATAGTACCAGCTCGCCGGAAACGGGTTCAGCCGGAACGCCTTGCCGATGTGCTCGAGGCCCTCTTCGACCCGTCCGGCCAGGACCGCGATGTCGGACAATGCCGCCCAGGTGTCGGCCTCGTTCGGGTCGAGCTCGATCGCTTTGGCGAATTCCGCATCCGCTTCAGTGAAGCTGCGCTCATAAGCAAGCAGATAAGCCAGGATCCAGCGACAACCGGCGTCGTTGGGATCGATCGCCACCGCCTTGCGCGCCAGCTCCAGGGCAACGCTGCGGGCAGCCTCGGTTGGTCCGCCCCAATGCACCTGTCCCATCCAGTGGTTCATGGCAAGCCAACGATAGGGCTCGGCATAATCAGGATCGAGCGACACCGCGCGCGTCAGCATCAGATGCGCTTCCTGCGCCATCTGCGGCGAGTCGTCGATCAGCTTTCGCGCCCGCACGCAGAGGTCGTAGGCCTCCAGATTTCGCGGCCGATTGCGCGGCGGCGGCGCGCGCAGCCGGCCAAGCAGCGCTTCCACGATCTTGGACGTCACCTCGTCTTGAACGGCAAAGATATCCTCCAGGCCGCGATCGAAGCGTTCCGCCCACAGATGATCGCCACTCATCGCGTCGACCAGCTGTGCGTTGATGCGCACGCGCCCCGCGGCGCGTCTTGCACTGCCTTCCAACAGGTAGCGCACGCCAAGATCCCCGGCGATCTCGCGCACGTCCATCGCTTTTCCCTTGTAGGCAAAGGTCGAGTTGCGGGCGATGACGAACAGGCCGGAGATTCTGGACAGGTCGGTGATCAGGTCTTCCGTCAACCCATCCACGAAGGGATCCTGCTCGGGATCGTTGCTGAAATTGACGAAGGGCAGCACGGCTATCGACGGTTTGTCGGGCAGCGGCAAGGGTTTTCGCCTGGCCTCGCCCAGCTGTTCGACGGCCCCCGTGAAACGGTAGCCGACGCGCGGAACGGTGGATATCCATTCGCCGTTGTCGCCGACGGGCCAAGCAGCTTGCGCAGCTGCGCGATCTGGACGGTGAGATTGCCTTCCTCGACGGCCGTGCCCGGCCACGCGGCGTCCATCAGTTCGGCTTTTCCGAGGATTTCGCCGGGCCGCCCGACGAGTGCCGCAAGCAGGCTCAGCCCGCGATAGCCGACGGCAACGGGGACATCGTTCCGAAGCAGCGTTCCCGCACGCGGATCAAGCACGAACGGACCAAAGGCAAAACGCGATCCCTGCATAGGCGCATCTATAGGGCCGCTCTAGCTCGTTTGGAAGTTTTGGGAACTATTTGGGAGGGCTTAATTACGGCGCCGTCCGTATCGCGCAGAATTCAACCCCATCGAGAGCCCAGGCCCTCAAACCATATGGAGGTTGCCATGACCAATACCCTCACTTGTGCAGCGCGGCCGGGAACGCCTGTGCGGCCGGCATCGCGCCGGCTCCTGAAGACCCTGCGAAGCATCATCGCGAGCTGGCACGATCGGACTTGGCGCGAGCGGATACGCTTTCGCTGGCAGCTCAGGCAAATGTCGAAGGACAATCCGCATCTGATCGACGATATCGGCCTGACGATACAGCAGGTCGAGGGAGAGATCGCCAAGTCCTTCTGGGAACGATAGAGCGAAATGCCGCAAATCGCGTCGACCGTCAGCGCACCGCCTCGCGAGGGGCGCCGGCCAGGCGGGTGGCGATCAGCTTGTCGATGCGGCGGCCGTCGAGATCGACCACCTCGAAGCGCCAGCCCTGCGCGTCGACGCATTCGCCAGTCGCCGGCAGATGGTGCATATGCGACAGCACATAGCCGGCGACGGTTTCGTAATCGCGGTTTTCCGGCAGGTCGATGCCGAGAATGTCGGCCATCTCGTCGGCCTGCATGTAGCCGGCGAGCAGCCACGAGCCGTCCTCGCGCTTGACCGCGTTTTCCTCGTCGCCGGCGTCGGTGTCGGCGCGGAACACGCCGGTGATGGCTTCCAGAATGTCGGCCGGGGTGACGATGCCTTCGAAATGGCCGTATTCGTCATGCACCAGCGCCATCGGCACGTCGGATTCCTTTAGCTTCTGCAGCACATCGAGCGCGTCGGCCTGGTCGTAGACGATGGGGGCTGCGCGCACATGCCTGCGCGGATCGAGCACGCGGCCGGCAAGCAGTGCGGCCAGCACATCACGCGTCTGGACGACGCCGACCATGACGTCGACGCCGCCGTCGCCTGCCGGCAGGCGCGAATGCTGGGTTTCCATGAGCAGCTTGCGGATGGCCGCCTCGTCGGATTGCAGATTGATCCAGTCGACTTCGGTGCGCGGCGTCATCACCGCGCGCACGGCGCGGTCGCCAAGCCGCATGACGCCGGCGATCATGCGCCGCTCGTCGGATTCGATGGTGCCGTGATGCTCGGCCTCGGCGACCAGCATCTTGATCTCCTCGTCGGTGACCTTTTCCTCGCTTTCGCCGCGCTGACCGAGCAGCCACAATATGGTGCGGCCGGAGAAGTCGAGCAGGAAGACCAGCGGCGCCGACACCGTGGCGAGGATGGTCATCGCCGGAGCGACCCTGGCGGCGACCCGCTCGGGATCACGCAACGCGATCTGCTTGGGCACCAGCTCGCCGACGATCAGCGAGAAATAGGTGATGATAGCAACGACGATGCCGACGCCGAGCGGGTCGGCGACAGTCTCGCGGATGCCGGTCGAAGCCAGGA
>NZ_RZRP01000322.1:0-6520 GCF_003997795.1 Mesorhizobium sp. M7A.F.Ca.US.005.03.2.1
AGCCTGAACGATCTCGGGTTCGAGCTGCATGTAGGCGAAATCCTTGGCATCGCCGGCGCCGGCACGGTCGAGTCCGAGAAGGCAGGCAACGAGTTCCTCCTGCCCGTTTCCGCCGACGCCGGCGCGATCGTACTGGATGGCCAGGACATATCCACCGCCAAGCCAGACCAGCGCCGCGAGGCCGGCTTGCGCGTCATCCCCTCCGACCGCTTTGACAGCGGGTTGATCCGGGAGCTTTCCATTGCCGACAATCTCGCGCTCACGACCGTCGCCAGCGGTAGCTTCGGCGGCCCGTTTCTCCTGAGCCGGCGGGCGATGCGCGAGAAGGCCGCCGAGGCCATCGATGCGTTCGATATCCGCGGCGCGACGCCGGAACGGCCGGCCTCTTTGCTCTCGGGAGGAAACGCGCAGAAAGTGTTGCTCGCGCGGGAGCTCGATCACGGCCTGAAGGTTCTCATAGCGCATTCCCCTTCTCGCGGGCTGGACATGAAAGCGGCCGAGTTCGTCCGATCGGCGATCCGCAGAGCTGTGGAAGCCGGCGCGGCTTGCCTTCTGATCAGCGAGGATCTCCAGGAGGTCATGTCCCTGTCCCATCGGGTGGCCGTCATGAACAGAGGAAGGATCGCCGGCTGCCGTCAGACCGGCGACGTCACGCCTGAATGGATAGGAGGCCTTTTAGCAGGCCATGCTTGACACAGCTTTCCTTGTTCGCAGGCAAAATCCCGGCTTCTTGTTGACCAGTCTCAGTTATGTTGGCGGACTGTTGGTCGGGCTGACGGTTTCGGCGGTGCTGCTCGTGCATGCGGGCGTGCCGGCAAGCGCTCTTGTGGATGAGTTCCTGATTGCAACTTTTCTGACCTCGGACGGCCTCTCCCAGACGGCGACGGCCGCTTTACCGTTGGTGCTAGTCGGCCTCGCCTCCGGCGTTGCCATGCGCGTGCGGTTTTGGAACATCGGCGTGGAGGGCCAGCTATGGCTCGGCGCGATCGCGTCAACCTGGGTGGCGCTGAACGGCAGCGGGCCTGAAGTGCTGAGGTTGCCGACGATGTTCGTTCTGGCGGCGCTTGCGGGAGCCGCCTGGATTGCGATTCCGCTTTTTCTGAAACTCAAGTGGGGCGTTAACGAGGTTATTTCGACCCTGCTGCTGGGAAGCGTCGCGTTTCTGCTCGTGCAGCATCTTCTGTTCGGGGTCTGGAGAGACCCTTCCAACAGCTTTCCCGTGACCGCCACCTTTCCCGAGGCGAGCTGGTTTCTCGTTCTGGGATGGGGGCAGTTGCATGCCGGAATCTTCCTGGTCGCCGTTATCGCATTGTCCATCTGGTTCGTCATGGAACACAGCCGGGTCGGCTTCTACGCGGATGCTGTAGGTTTCAACGCCAAGGCCGCGCTCGCCACGGGCCTGCCGGTGCTCAGCATAGCCGTGGGGCTCGTGCTGCTCTCCGGCGCTCTCTCAGGCGTTGCCGGCATGATGATCGTGGCGGGGACGGAGCACCGCCTCAACCAGTCCGTCGGCAACGGCTATCTCTTCAGCGCGATCGTGATCGCCTACCTGGCCCGCGCGAAGCCATTGTGGGTGGTCGTGATCTCTTTCGCGCTCGGCGCGGTGTTCACCGCCGGGAATGTCCTGAAGGTTTTCTACTCGATCTCCGAAGCGATGATCGTGCTGATGCAAGGCGCGGTACTGATGTCGATTTTGATGGCGCAGTTCTTCAGCTCCTATTCGCTCAAACGGCCCAAGAACTAGGAAGGGACAGTTGCATGGATTTTCTGATCGGCTGGATTGCCATCATTCCGAGCTATGCGGCACCGTTGCTGCTGGCGAGCCTCGGCCTCATTATCTGCGAAAGAGCCGGCGTTCTCAATCTTGGAGCGGAAGGGCTCATGGCGATCAGTGCCATGACCGGCGCGATGACGGTGCTTTCCGGAGCCGATCCTTGGGTTGGTCTTGCCGCCGGCTCAGCGGCCGCGATGGCTCTCGCTCTGCTGTTTGGAATATCGACAGTCGCCTTGCGCGCCAATCATACGCTCGCCGGCCTAGCCGTCGTCGCAATCGGACTGGGCATCACCGGGGTCGTGGGGCGACCCTACGTGCAGAAGACCTTTTCTGGCATTTCCACACTTGGCGACCTCTTCGGGATAGACCGCGGTTCGGCATTCGGCCGCATTTTCGCGGTGCAGGACCCGGTTACGCTGGCGCTGCCGACCCTGGTCGGCGCGCTCTGGTGGTGGCTTTCCAAAAGCCGACATGGCCTCAGGTTGAGGTCCGTCGGGGAAAACCCGGCCGCCGCGGATGTCGCGGGTATCGACGTGCAACTGGTTCAGTTCGGGGCTGTCCTGGCGTCCGGGCTGTTTTGTGGTCTCGCCGGAGCCTATCTCTCAGTCGCCACAAGTCATGTCTGGGTGGAGGGAATGGTCGCGTCGCGCGGCTGGATTGCCGTTGCGCTCGTCATCTTTTCGCGCTGGAACGCGGCTCGAGCTCTCTGGGGTGCGCTTCTTTTCGGAAGCGCGGATGCGCTTGTGCCTAGACTACAAGCCATAGGCGCCGACGTTCCTGTCTATCTCATGATGACTTTGCCGTACTTGCTGACGCTTGTCGTGCTGGTGGCAGGCTCATTGGGCGGCCGGCGCTCCGGCGAGCCGGCCTTCCTCGGCAGGGTCTATCTACGACAAGACAAACAATAAGGAACTTGCCCGGTTCATGAGCTCCGCGGCCCGCATCCTTCTGGACTTCGCGGATTTCATGGACAAGCATCAAGGATCGCCGATGTCTGTGCCGTCCCCCCTCGCCCGGCGCTGACCCTGCGGCTCCGCTCGACGCCTATTCGCGTGCCACTAACCGTGAGATCAAGAACAAAGCGCCACGGAGACGACAGAGGGGGTCGCCGCGCGTAAAGCGCCAACGTCATCCGCAACAGCAGGCCGAGCCCAGCCGGACCGCCCCCTCTGGCCTGCCGGACCCGGCCCTTCGCTTTCGTTCCAGGCGTTCGTCGTTCGGAAAGCCAAGCGATTGGCTTTCCGTCCGCTGCGCGGACCACTCCTCACCCCCCTCAAGGGGGAGATCAGCAGCTTCAGCGGATCAGAACTTGTAGCTGAGCCCGACCCGGATATCCTGTGTCTGGAGGTCGACATGGGTTTCCGTGGGCAGGCCGGCGGCCACCGAGAGGTCCTGGCTGCCGAAGTCCGAGTAGCGATACTCAGCTCGAGCGATCCACCTGTCGGTGAAGGCGTGCTCGATGCCGGCGCCAACGGTCCAGCCGACATGGCTGTCGCTGTGGAGCGTTACTTCGGCGGCAGGGCCACCGGCGCTGACCGCAATAAGCTCATACTTGGCCGCAGCGACGCCTGCAGTGATGTAGGGCAAGGTCCGATCGAAAGCATAGCCGGCCCGCAGCCGCGCCGACCCGGACCATTTGAGTTCGCTCTTGAGCAACGTGGTGACGCCGCCGCCGCCGGCGTCGAGGGCCGTCAGCCCATCTATGTTGCCATACGCAATGTCGGCCTCGGCGCCGATCACGAAGCTGTTCTCCATCTGGTAATTCGCGCCGATATGGACGCCGCCGATAAATCCGTCCGGATCGACGCCAACGTTGAGATCGGTGGCCCCGCCCAGTCCGCCGCCGGCGATGAACAGATTGGATTTTCCGGCCGCGTAGCCGATGTCGACGCCGGCATAGAGTCCGGACCAGTCGTAGCCGGATGCAACAGGCGAAACCTCATTGATATCAGCCGCACACGCCACACCGAGCGGCGCGAGAATGAAGGCCGTTGCGAGAAGAAGAATTTTCATTGTTGTCTGCCGCCCCATGTTGCTTCCCCGCCGCACAAATGAGCTGCGGAGATCCAGCTGTTGTCGAGAAATCCGGTGTTGCATTGTCCGCCGGCCGCGTCTTGGGCTGGGCCGCACCCGAATTGTCGGGGAAAGCACCACGGCGCTTTCCCGGTCGGTGTGGCTTTTCAGCCTCAGTCGATCGGCGCGCCGTGCATTCGGTGGCTGTCGGAAACTATCTGGCGCTGCCCGGCGTCGAGCCGAAGCGGCGGCGGAAGCAGCGGTTGAAATAGGACACGTCGGAAAAACCGCTGAGCAGCGCGATCTCGCTGATCCGCATGCGGTCGTTGCGCCTGTCGGACAGCATCCGATGCGCCCTCTGCAAGCGCAGTTCGAGAATGCGCTCGGCAAAGCTCACCCCGGTTTCCTGCAGCAGGTCATGGACATAGCGGACCGAGAGCCGCAATTGCCCGGCAACGCCCTGCGCCGAAATGGCGGGATCGGCGAAATTGTCCCGCATCTTCTGCAGTATGGCCTGCAGCCTTGCCGCGCGCAGACCGCGCAGGCCCGCCAGTTCGGCCGCTTCGCCCTTGGCGCCGGTCGCCAGGCCGATCAGGTCGACGATGGTTTCGGTGGCGTGGCGATGAGGTCGGGCGAGACCAGGGCCGGGCCTGCTTCCAGGAAGCTGCAATAGCGCTTGAGCATGCCGAGCGCCTCATTGTCGGCGCCGACGGTCAACGCCAGCCGATCCTCTATATGAGCGAAGGCATTTTCCAGCACGGCACGGGGAAGCACCACATTGGCCCAGACATTGCTGTCGCCGCCGGTCATCTGCAACGCTTCCGAAGCCGAGACCAGGGCGGCCTCGCCTTTGCCGACGTGATAATCGCGGCCGATCTGCGTGCCGCTGAGCACCGTATCGCCATTGTTGACCAGCAACAGATAGCCGTCGCGACCGTCGGCGGCGATATTGCCCGCCTTGCGGCTGGCATGACGTATCGTCCCGGCCATCTGCCCAAGCACCAGCGACCCGACAGCGGTGGCTTCGATCGCGGCTTCGAACGACAGTCTTTCCGAAATCGTGTATTCGACCGACCATATCTCGGCGACATGGACGTCCTGCCAGAGCGCGAAGCGTGCGCGATGATCCAGATGCGGCGGCAGATCCGCCGATGAGAAGACGTTCTTTTGCAAGGGACGACCGGCCTTTTCTACAATCGCGTCTTCACTTCGACACGCACCGTATTGGACCAGATCACGGTCTGTCCAGAGCCGGAAATACTTGTGCG
Organism: Mesorhizobium sp. M7A.F.Ca.US.005.03.2.1; assembly: GCF_003997795.1. Lineage (NCBI taxonomy): Bacteria > Pseudomonadati > Pseudomonadota > Alphaproteobacteria > Hyphomicrobiales > Phyllobacteriaceae > Mesorhizobium > Mesorhizobium sp. M7A.F.Ca.US.005.03.2.1. Next base: position 5,056 of record NZ_RZRP01000322.1, read on the forward strand.
CCAGGCGACAATTTCAGTGCCGTCCTGAACAAGGATTGGCCTGATTTCGCGGATCTGGCTGGCTGAATTTCGGATTACTCGAAAATACCCAGTGCCGACGAATCGTTCCCCTACTCCGGCGATGGAACCGGCGGCCGTGATGTCAGCGCCGTGCCGAAGGCGGCGACAACAACGGCAGCGATCCCGGCCAGTTGCGTCGCGGTCAGGCTTTCATGCAGGAACAGGAAGCCGGCCAGTGCACCAAGCCCAGGCTCCAGGCAGGTCAGCGTGCCGTAGATGCGCGCCGGCATGCGGGTCAGCGCCACCATCTCCAGGAAGAACGGCAATGCGCTGGAAAACAGGCCGACGAGTAGCGCGCTGACCAGGATCGACGGGGCCAGCAGCGCGGATCCCGCCTGGGCGACACCGAAGGGCAGCACCAGCACGGCGGCGATGGCCATGCCGTAGGCGGTGGTGCGGGTGCCAAGCTCCGCGCCGGCCTTCTGGGCCAGCACGATGTAGAGCGCCCAGAAGCCGCCGGCCGCCAGCGCCAGCATCACCCCGATCGGATCAAGCGGCGCGAGGGAACGAACGAAGGGCGACAACAGCAGGATGCCGGCCACCGCCAGCGCGATCCAGGCAAAGTCGCTGGCGCGTCGCGAAGTCAAGGTCGCCACCAGAAGCGGGCCGGTAAACTCCAGCGCCACCGCGATGCCGAGCGGAATCCTGGCCAGCGCTGCGTAGAACAGGAGGTTGAGGGCGGCGAGCGTCACTCCATAAGCGACCAGCCACGGCATGGTGGCACGCGAGGGCCGCATCTGCCAGGGCCGCAGCACCGCGATCAGCATCAGCGCACCGATGACCAGCCTGAGCGTCGTCGTCCCTTGCGCGCCGATCTGCGGGAACAGGCCTTTGGCGAAGGTGGCGCCGATCTGGATCGACACCATGGCGCCCATCAGTGCTGCGACAGGCAAGGGCGCCGCTTCGCGACGGGCAATCGGCGTCGGTGTCACGTGATCCCATCCTCCATATCGCCGGGTCCAAACCCGACCGGCGGCATGGAGATAGGGCGAACCGGCCGGCCTGTCGTGAGGCAGCGGCAACTGGCTGCTAGGGCACGGCCAAGTGCCGCCGGCCGGTCAGTTCAGGGATTTGCGCCGTGGCGGCGGTGCCGGGTGGCGCTGCTCGAGGGCCGCTGCCGCATCGGTGCGGCCGGTCCGGCGCAGTCTTTCGAGATAGGCCGGCAACTCGCCAAGGCAATGGAACGGCCCGCCTTCCCGGATCACCGTCACCAGCGGGTCGACATCGCTGTCGCTGCGGATGGCCATGGCGCTGCGCCAGTCCTCGAGCAGCCGGCTGGCATGATCGACCACATCGCTTCGGGAGCCTGAGAGATCATGCTGCTCATGCGGATCCTCACTCAGATTGAACAGGCTGACCGGGCCGAAATCCTTGTAGCCGTCATGATAGGTGCGCAGCATCAGCC